>JARLIU010000246.1 GCA_031291595.1 Ancalomicrobiaceae bacterium
CATTGCCTGTTGCAGCGTGGCCGCCGGGCCGACCGGCTCGGCGGCACTGACGCGGGCACGTTCCACCCGGCCTTCGCCTATTTGTCCGGGGTGTTCGTCATCACCATGCGGTCGGCCGGGAACTTCAGCCGCCAGCCAACGCGGATCTCCTTTTCCTCGCCGGGCTTCAACTCGAAGGCCCAGTTCATGACGCCGCGACGATCGTCGACATTCACCTTCGACGGAGGCGTCATGGTGGAGAGCTTGTCGACGGTGATCTCGGCCGATTCCGACACCGGGATCTGGTCTTCGACCGTGATCGGCACCGGCCGGTCGCGCAGGTTCTTGACCTTGATCTTGAAGTCGTGGTTCTCGAAATGCGTCGAGGTGAAGGTGCCGGTCTCGCCCTCGGTCTGCTTGACCGCAACGCGCTCGACCTTCACCCGGTCGTCCTCGCCGAAGCCGAGCTTGACGTCGTCGCCCGAGGCGACGAAGGGCAGATTGCCGGTGCCGACGAATTCGCCGTCACGATAGATCGACACCCGGCCGGGTAACAGCGAGGCATCGCCCTGCGGCCGGAACGAGGCGGTCAGGTAGGCAATCGCGGCGAGCCGCGGTGCGGTCTTGATCGACAGTTGCGGCTCGAGCTTGGAGCTTGCCACCTTCATGGCCCGCCCGCCGACGCCGGTCTCCACGCTCACCTTGCCCGGCACATGGAACACCGCGGTGGTGCCGGTCGAATCGAGCTGCGCCTCCCGTTCGGCGGCAGGCTTCGGCGCTTCGGGCGGCGGAGGGGCAGCCAGCTGCGCCCTGGGCGCCGCCTCGTCCTGGGTTTCGGGCATTGGCACACGCGACTTCAACATCGGCGCCGGAATCGACGCCGGCGCCACGCCGACCGGCATCGGCGGCTGCCAGAACTGCACGATGATCGGCTTGACCACCGGAGCTGCGGTGCCGCGCGACGGCCGTGCCGTCGACAAGGTCAGATCGACATCCGTCCAATCCTCGCCGGTCGCCTGGCGCACCAGCGCCCGAGTGACGAGTTCGACGGAGGGCTTGTCGCTGCCGGATCCGCTCGTCAGCCGCGCGTCGTACACCGGCTGCCAGCCGGCCCGCGTCATGCGGTAGGAGATGCGGAAGGTGGCGTCGCCGCTGCCGTCGACGGCCAGCGCCAGGCGCGCCTCGCCGTACCGGCTCGACGGCTGCGGCTGGTGGCCGATATCGGCCCGGATGCGCGCGATCTCGTCATCGATCTCGGCCTGACGCACGTGCGCCGTCCGCATCGCTGCGAGCGATTCGTCGATCCCCTCGCCGAACGCCGCCCAGCTGTCCTTGATCAGGCTCGGCGCCGTCTTGCCCTCGCCTATGCCCTTGACGAAGCCTTCGGTCGAAGCCGAGCCGAGCCGTTCGATCAGCTTCAGCTTGGCTTGCGCCGCCTGGATCCTGTCGTCGAGCCCGCTGCGTTCGACGGTGAGCGCCCGGATCTTCTGCTCGGCCTCGCTCGTCAGCTTCACCTCGGGCGGCGGCGGCGTCACGGTGCGGATATCGACCGAGCCGATCTCGATGCGCGGCCCGCCCGCGGCCTCGACGCGGACCGATTCCGCATCGATTCCGGCCGGCAGATCGCTGACCACCAGCACCTGCGCCCCGGCGTCGAGGTGGGTCTTGAGCGTGCGCACCACCTGCGCCTGATCCGGGAACACCGTCACTGCATCGATCTTGGAAGGGCTGGAAACATCCGCGGCCTCAGCCGCGCCGCCGGCGACCATGAGCGCCGTCAGGCAGATGGATCTGAACATGGGGATCTCCCTGGAAAGTCGTTGACTGCTTCATGCTGAAATAAAGGGGCGGGAACCCTGGGCTCCGGCCGTCACGCAGCGGGCAAAGCCGCCCCGCTTCCGCCCCGACCGGGCCCATCGACAACAATTGCGCATGGTCTGCCCGGGCTTTTTGTCGGGAACATGTCCGCAACCGGCCGGCCCCGGCTTCATGACAAATTTGAACGAAATCGTAAGGACTTCCCACTAGAGTCGAGGCAATGGGGGAGCGGTCGGTTCGGGAGAGCGGCCGCGCGTTGACCGAACATGCGGATAGTCCTCGTTGAGCCAAGCCGACTTGGCCTCAAAATCATGACTGCATTGCTTGAGCAATGCGGACACTCCGTCGTGGCGTTCCGGGACGGAGCCGAGGCGCTCGAGCGGCTGAAGACCGACGAAACGCTCGAACTGGTCGTCACCGCGCTGGAGCTGCCGGGTCTCGGCGGGCTCGAACTGTGCTGGCAGGCCCGCACGCTGACCAGCCAGCGCCGCCAGCTCTACGTCATCGCCATGTCGTCGAGCCACGACCATCGGCGCTTGAGCGAAGCGCTCGATTCCGGCGCCGACGACTTCATCTCCAAGCCGCCGAACCCCTACGAACTGTCGGCGCGGCTCAGGGCCGCCGAACGCTGGCTCGCCGCCCAACGCGAACTCATGTTGCTCGCCACGCGCGACGGGCTGACCGGCATCCTCAACCGGCGCGCCTTCATCGATCAGGCGTCGACGGCGCTGGACAATGCCCAGTACGAACACACGCCGGCCAGCGTCATCATGATCGACATCGATCATTTCAAGCGCATCAACGACCGCTTCGGCCACGAAGCCGGCGACCGGGTCATCCAGCAGCTGGGTTCGCTCATTGGAGGCGACGGCGCTCTCGCCGGCCGGCTCGGCGGCGAGGAATTCGCCATCCTGACCGTCGGGCTGCGCGAAGCCGAAGCGACCGCAGAGGCCAATGCGATCCGCTGCGCCTTCGCCGCCACCGAATTCCGCTGTGACGGCAGCCCGCAGTTCGTCACCGCCAGCTTCGGCGTCGCCGAGGCGAGCGACGGCGATTGCCTGTCCGAACTGCTGCGGCGCGCCGACCACGCGCTTTACGCCGCCAAGGCATCCGGACGTAACCGGGTGATCGCAGCAACGCGAATCCGGCTCGCCGACGACCACGGCGATGCCGCCGCGCTTGCTTCGATCGACAGCGACCGCCACGCCGCCTGAACATCGCCCCGCCCGAACTCCGCCCATCGCACCCCCGCTTCAAACGCGACATGCGTGGCCTGACGCTGCGGCGGGCGCCAACCCATGTTGGCCATGGCCAGCGGCGGCATGACCGGATAAGACGGCCTGACTGCGTCCGATTGCGGAGCATGCCGCGGCGGATCCGGCCGAGAACCGCGATCGCGAGCCAGACGCGAGGGAGGAAGAAACGACCATGTCGTCCGAGCGCGCAGCCTCGATCCGGTCGCTTGCCGGCCATCCCTATCTGCTGTTGGCGCTGGCGACGCTGTTCTGGGGCGGCAACGCCGTCGCCAGCCGCCTTGCCATCGGCCATGTCTCGCCGATGACACTGAGTTTCACCCGCTGGGTCATCTCCTGCGCCATCGTCGTCGTTGCGGCGCGCCGGCAGGTCGCCGCCGACTGGCCGGTGCTGCGCGCCCGGTTGCCCTATCTCGCCGTGCTGGCCGGCACCGGCTTCCTCGGCTTCAACGCGCTGATGTATTTCGGCGCCTATTCGACCACCGCCGTCAATCTGACGATCCTGCAGGGCGCCATTCCGGTGTTCGTGCTGCTCGGCGGCCTCATCGCCTTCGGCACGGTGATCTCCCGGACGCAAGGGCTCGGCGTCATCGTGACGCTCATCGGCGTCACGCTCATCGCCTCGAAGGGCGAACTCGCCACCATCCTCGGCCTGCGCTTTGCCACCGGCGACGTGCTGATGATCGTCGCCTGCGCCTGCTACGCCGCCTATACGGTCGGTCTGGCGCGCCGGCCGCAGGTGAGCGCGCTGGCGATGTTCGCCGTGCTTGCCTTCCTCGCCGGGTTGCTGTCGCTGCCGCTGCTCGGTGCCGAGATCGCTGCCGGACAAAGTTTCTGGCCGACGCTGCGGGGGTGGGAGATCATCGCCTACGTGGCGCTGTTCCCCTCGGTGCTGTCGCAGATCTTCTTCATCCGCGGCGTCGAGGCGATCGGGGCGAGCCGCGCCGGCATCTTCGTCAATCTCGTCCCGGTCTTCGGTGCGGCACTGGCCGTCCTCATCCTCAACGAACCGTTCGGCTGGTACCAGATGACGGCGCTCGCCCTGGTGATCGCCGGCATCGTCTGGTCTCAGCGCAAGTAGGGGCGCGGGGAAGCCCCACCCCTCTCCCGGGCGTGGGCCCCCCCCCCCCCCCACGGGGGGGGGGGGGGGGGGGCGCTTTTGGGTTTGGTGGGGGGTTATATCGGGTCTGCCATGGCGCTCCCCCCGGTGGGGGGGGGTGGGGGCTCGCGGGGGGGTGGGGC
>JARLIU010000036.1 GCA_031291595.1 Ancalomicrobiaceae bacterium
CGGCGGCGGCTTCGGCGACGTGCTGCGCCAGCGTTCGGGCAGGATCGTGCGGACGCTTGCCGGCCTGTCGTTGCTTGTAGCCACGTTCGCGTCATTGACCACCGAATTCTCCGGCGTCGTCGGGGTGGGCGAGATGTTCGGCCTGTCGCGCTCGCTCGTCCTGCCGGCGATCGCGGGCCTCATCCTCGCCATTCTGCTCTCAGGCGAATACCGCAGCGTCCAACGGCTGGCGATCGTCGTCGGCCTGTTCGAACTCGGCTTCGTGGCGATCGCCTGGATCTCGCATCCGACGGCGAGGATGCTGTTCGTCGACCTGCCCGACCAGCGCTTAGGCGATCCCGCCTATCTCTACATTGCCGCCGCGCTGATCGGCGCCACCTTCAATCCCTGGATGATGTTCTACCAGGCCTCGGCGATCGCCGAACTGCGCACCGGCGAGGCCGGCTATCGCGCCGCCCGCCTCGACACCTGGGTCGGGGCGATCGTGACGCAACTGCTCACCACCGCCGTGCTGCTCGCTGCCGCAGCGGCCGTCGCACGCGGCCGGGCGCCTGGGCCGCTGACCGAAATCGGCCAGATCAGCCAGTTCCTCGAACCGGTGCTGGGGCCGACGTTCGGCCGGCTGGTGTTCGGCCTCGGCGTCGTCGGCGCCTCGATTGCCGCAGCGATCGTCGCGGCGTTGGCCGCCATCTGGGGGCTTGGCGAACTCGTCTCCCGCCGCGATGCCTTCACGCCGGGGCGCGGCCGCGGTCGGTTTGCGCTAGGCACCGCAGCGGTGGTGGCGGCAAGCGCCGTCTCGGTCGCCATCGCCCATGACCTCGTCTGGCTGTCGGTCGGACTGCAGGTGCTGAACGCGCTGCTCTTACCCTTCGTCGCCTTCCTTATCGTCGTCATGGCGGCGACCGCCCTGCCCGAGGACTGGCGGCTGAAGGGCGTTGGCCTCGTTCTGGTGACGGCGGCGATCGCGCTCGTCTCCGCCGCCGGCTTCCTCGGCGCGGCGACGATGATGATGTGAGCGCGAAGCAGCAATGCGGCGCGGGCCGGTTCAGAACCGGCTGCGCGCCAATTGCGCCGGAATGGTCAAGCCGGTGCCGATGGCGCCTAGCGTGAAGATGACGCGCAACAGCGCGGTCAGCGAATGCGTCATCAGCGGCGCGGCCTGATCCGCCGGTTGCGAGGTCAGCGACAAGAAGCCCATCAGCGCGTCGGTGAAGAAGGCTCCGGGAACCATCGGGATGCAGCCGGCGATCGCCAGACCGTTGGCGACGAATGCCTTGTCGTTCGGCACGACGATATGCACCAGCGCAGCCGTGGTGATCGCCGCCACGAACGACGAGGCCTCCAGGCTCCAGCCCTGCATCTGGAAGAAGGTCCTGACCCCGAGCGCCCAGGCACCCAGCAGCGCGCAGCGCACCAGACTGGCCGGGCCGAAGTTGAACAGCACGCCGAAACCGGCCGCCGCGATGCCGCCGAACAGCGCCTGATGGGCGATGCGCGGCGCCAAGGTCGCCAGATCGATCACCATGGAATCCCCCTCAACATCGCCTCGGCACACCAGAAGCCGACGGCGGCAAAGATCATCACCATCGTCACCCAGACGGCCCGCGCGCTGCCCATGGTCGGATAGCCGTCCATGATGTCGGTCTGTGCGTTGGTCGCCGGAACGCCGGGCACCAGCAGGAGGATGGCGGCAACGGCCGCGGTGTCGCGGCTGGCCGAGCCGGAGAGCGTTGCCCCGAGGCCGCCGATCAATGCGGCGACGAAGGCGACGATCGCGGCGACGACGAAGACGTTGCTGCCGCGCGAAAGAAGATGATGCCGGAGATACTGGCCAAGCGTGCCGCCGACGAGCACGGGCAGGAAGGCCGGCCAGTCCATGCCGAGCAGCCGGCCGAAGGCGGCGCAGGCGGTGCCGGTCGCCAGTGCCACCAGCCAGGGCGGATGGCGCGGCGTTTCCTTGATCAGGTGCAGCAGCCGCTGGCGGGCGTCGGCGGGCGTTGCGCCGTTCTGGGCGATCTCGGCGGCCAGCAGCCTCACCGCATTGTCGAGCCGCATGTTCACGCCGTGCCGACCGATGGAGATCATGCGGGTGAGCGTGCGCTCGTCGAGCTGGATGGTCAGCGCCAGCGAGGCATAGCCCGTCCGAATGCCGATCGGCTTGGCGCCGAGGCCCTGCGTCACCAGCGACGTCGTTTCCTGCACGGCGCGCACGCTGCCACCCGACTCCATCAGCGTACGGCCGAAGTGGAGCGCGGTTTCGACGATCTCGTCCATGTGGACGTGGGGAGACGGATTGACCGTGGGAGTGACCAAGTGAAGCGCCCGCCTCGTTACGATCCGACGTAGACCTGCGAATTAACGTGAATCCGCCGCGGCTGGCAATGCGAGGCATGACGATGCCTGCGACCCAACCGCGAGCCGCGACCGCGGACGCCCGCCGCTGGGGTGCGGTGCGCCGGTCCGGTCATCCAATTGACATACCGCATGCCAGATGACCGAATTTGAGTTACGCTCATTTTTCCTCCGTTCCGAGGCGAACAGCAGACTTCGCCCGACGCCATAAGGGGGGTCCGATGCAACAGGTTCGTGTCGTCGAAGTCGGCCCGCGCGATGGTCTCCAGCACGAGGCAGTGCTGCTGAGCCCGCTCGATCGGATCGCGCTCATCGAACGGCTGAGCGAGGCGGGGCTGGCATCGATCGAGGCCGGCAGTTTCGTGTCGCCCAAAGCCGTGCCGCAGATGGCCGGCACCGACGAGGTGCTCAGGGCCTTCCTGAACCGGCCGCAGCTGCGGCTGCCGGTGCTGATCGCCACCGACAAGGGGCTCGACGCGGCGGTCGCCGCCGGCGCCCGCGACATCGTCGTCTCGGTCTCAGCTTCGGAAAGCTACTCCCGTCGCAGCCTCAACGGCTCGATCGCCGAAGCCATCGAGCGGCTGCGCCCGTTGATGGCGCGTGCGGTTGCCGCCGGTCTGCGCGTGCGCGCCTCGATTTCCTGCACGCTCGGCTGTCCCTACGAAGGTTCGATCCCGGTTTCCCAGGTCGTCGATCTGGCCGAAGCGCTGCATGGACTCGGTGCGCACGAGATCCTCTTGGCTGACACGATCGGCGTCGGCACGCCGGGCAGGGCCAAGGCGCTGGTCAAAGCGGTTGCCGCGATCGTGCCGGTCGACCGTCTGGCGGTGCATTTCCACGACACCTACGGCCAGGGGCTCGCCAATATCTATGCGGCGCTCGAGGAGGGCATCCGCATCGTCGATGCCGCGGTGGGCGGACTCGGCGGCTGCGCCTTCATCAAGGGCGCGGCGGGCAATGTGGCGACGGAGGATCTTGTCTACATGCTCGACGGCATCGGGCTCACCACGGGCATCAACCTCGAACACCTGGTCGAAGTCGCGGTCTCTATCTCCGCCGATCTCAACCGGCCGCTGTCGAGCCACGTCGGCCGGGCGCTCCGGGCAGCGTGAGCGGCGCCTCCCCTACGGCGACGCGAGAGGGCATCGCTTCGAGGAAAATACTGGCGCCGCTTCCGTTCGATCGCTCTGCCAAGGCGAGATGTCATCCCGGCGAAAGCCGGGATCCAATCCTGATGCAACGGGCAGATCGGCGCGGAAGGACTGTGCCCTTTCTCGCGGTCATGCCGGACGGATAGGGCAATGGATCCCGGCCTTCGCCGGGATGACAACCTTGTAGCGCGCCAGATCGACTGTCGCCGTCGCAGATCTATTGCGCCGGCCGGGCAAGATCCGGGAGGGGAGACGGATCTGCCGCGGGCCGGCCCGACCCCTGATCAATCAGGGACCGTGGGAAAGACTGAGGTCAGCGCTCAAGCCATGCTGATAGCATCGAACCGGTTCCGGTCCTTTGCTCTGGCGCATTGTGGCGGGCGAAATTCGGCAGAGCGCCCCGATGCGCGTCAGGGCGCAACCAGTCCGCGGGCGCGGAAGATGTCGCGGACCTGTTCCTGCAATTCGAAACTTGGCGGTTCGGTGGCGCCGAGCCGATAGGGCACGTTGGCGACGCTCCACTTGAATTCGCCCATCTTGTGGAATGGCAACACGTCGACGCGCTCGATATTGCCGAGGTCACGGGCGAAGTCGGCGAGGCCGTTGATCTCGTCGAACCGGTCGGTGAGGCCGGGAACCAGCACGTAACGCAGCCACACGGGCTTGCCCATCGCCGCCAGTCGGCGGGCGAATTGCAGCGTCGGGGCAAGCGCCACGCCGGTCAGGTCGTGGTAGGTCGCCTCGGTGAAGGCCTTGATATCCAACAGGAACAGGTCGACGTCGGCGAGCAGGTAGTCGTCGGCATGGGCGCCGAGGAAGCCGGCGGTGTCGAGCGCCGTATGCAGGCCCATTTCCTTGCAGCCACGTAAGATAGCCGCGGTGAAATCGGTCTGCACCAACGGCTCGCCGCCCGACAGCGTGACTCCGCCGTGGGTGTGGGCCAGGAACTTGCCGTAGGCGGAAATGTCTTTGAGCACATCGCGCGAGTTGGTCGGCTGGCCCTCGTGCATGTGCCAGGTATCGGGATTGTGGCAGTAGGCGCAGCGCAGCATGCAGCCCGACAGGAACAGCACGTAGCGCACGCCCGGACCGTCGACGGCGCCGCCGATCTCGGTCGAATGGATGAAGCCCTTGATCGCCGGACGAACGGCCCTGAGGCCCGTCGCCTTTCGCGTGGCGGACTTCAGGCTCGACTCGACCGGCGGCCGGGCGAGCGCCGGAGCCGCGACCGGGGATACCTCCTCGGCGGCCAAGTCGGTCGCCGCTATCCCTGGCTTGCCGGGCGCGGGCTTGACCTCGGGGCCGGCCGCCCCGAGATCGCCGTCCTCTGGCTGGTCAATGTAGGCCATGGAAGGTCCTGGAGATGACGTCGAGCTGCTGCTCGCGGGTCAGCTTGATGAAGTTCACCGCATAACCCGACACGCGGATGGTCAGCTGCGGATACTTCTCCGGATGGTCCATCGCATCGATCAGCGTCTCGCGATCGAACACGTTGACGTTGATGTGGTGGCCGCCCTGGTCGAAGTAGCCATCCAACAGGCCGGTCAGGTTGGCGACCCGCTCGTCGTCCGCCGCACCGAGCGCCGAGGGGACGATGGTGAAGGTGTAGGAGATGCCATCCTGCGCGTGGGCGTAGGGGAGCTTCGCCACCGAGGCCATCGAGGCGATCGGGCCCTTCATGTCGCGGCCGTGCATCGGGTTGGCGCCCGGGGCAAACGGCTGGCCGGCACGGCGTCCGTCCGGTGTATTGCCGGTCTTCTTGCCGTAGACGACGTTCGAGGTGATGGTCAGCACCGACTGCGTCGGCATGGAATTGCGGTAGGTCTGCTGCTTGCGGATGGCGCCCATGAAGGTCTCCACCAGCCAGACGGCAATCGAGTCGACCCGTTCGTCGTTGTTGCCGAACGCCGGCCACTCGCCATCGATCTCGAAGTCATGGGCAAGGCCCTTGTCGTCGCGGATCACCTTGACCTTGGCGTGCTTGATCGCCGACAGGCTGTCGGCAGCCACCGACAGGCCGGCGATGCCGCAGGCCATGGTCCGCAGGATGTCGCGATCGTGCAGCGCCATCTCGATCCGCTCGTACATGTACTTGTCGTGGCAGTAGTGGATCGAGTTCAAGGCGCCGACGTAAACCTTGGCGAGCCAATCCATCATCGGCAGCAGCTTGGCCTTGACGTCGTCGAAATCGAGCACGTCACCGGTCACCGGCGCAAACGTCGGACCGATCTGCTCGCCCGACTTCTCGTCGCGGCCGCCGTTGATGGCATAGAGCAGCGTCTTGGCCAGGTTGGCGCGGGCGCCGAAGAACTGCATCTGCTTGCCGATGCGCATGGCGGAGACGCAGCAGGCGATGCCGTAGTCGTCGCCCCAATACGGCCGCATCAGGTCGTCGTTCTCGTACTGGATCGACGAGGTCCTGATCGAAACATCGGCGCAGAAGTCCTTGAAGCCCTGCGGCAGGCGCTCCGACCATAAGACGGTCAGGTTCGGCTCCGGCGCGGGGCCGAGCGTCGTCAGCGTGTGCAGGATGCGGAACGAAGACCGGGTGACGAGCGTGCGGCCGTCAATGCCCATGCCGCCGATCGATTCCGTCACCCAGGTCGGGTCGCCGGAGAAC
>JARLIU010000247.1 GCA_031291595.1 Ancalomicrobiaceae bacterium
AGCGCGCGGAGGGGAGACGAGCTCAAATGTCGAATTCAAAGCTCCACTAGACCCAATAAGTTGCTAGTGGTCCTTTGACTCCGACATTTGCTCAAGCGCGTGCGGCAAGTGGGATGCAAATGTCGGAGTCGGACCACTAGCTATTCAGGGATACCCGTTTGCCGGGCTGGGCCGGCAACCGCCGGCGGGCGCGGGAGCGCTTGTCGCGGGCGGGGAGACCGTTGCCGCCCTGCACGCTTTGCCGAAGCGGCAAGATCAGAGTTTCGTCCATGGGAATGATGGTTGCGGCTATTCCGGGCGCCCGAGCTTGTCCCTATCCTCATCGCCCAAGGACGGCCGATTTCGAACGACAGGCGATCGTTCCGTCCCGCGATGCGTCCGTCGCCGCGGATGCGCTCGTCGCCGGGCCGGCAATCGTTCGCGTCAGGGGCGCGGCGAGCCCATCCGTCCTGACGTCCGGAGCCCGCGTCTGGCACAGGCCGCGTCGCCGCAAACCGGCGGGAGGCCGGAAGACGATCGGAAAACGAAACGACCGAGGAGGAAATCATGATCCGCATTCTGAAGGGCTTGGCGATCGCCGGCCTGGCGTTCCAGGCCTTCGTCACCGCGGCGCAGGCCGCCGACATCAAGATCGGCTTCATCGTCAAGCAGCCCGAGGAACCCTGGTTCCAGGACGAATGGAAGTTCGCCGAGGTCGCGGCCAAGGAGAAGGGGTTCACCCTCGTCAAGATCGGCGCCGAGGACGGCGAGAAGGTGCTCTCGGCCATCGACAATCTCGGCGCGCAGGGAGCCCAGGGCTTCATCATCTGCACCCCGGACGTCAAGCTCGGGCCGGGCATCGTCGCCAAGGCGGCAGCCAACAATCTGAAAATGATGACGGTCGACGACCGTCTGGTCGGCGCCGACGGCAAGCCGATCGAGTCCGTGCCGCATATGGGCATTTCCGCCGCCAAGATCGGCGAGGCGGTCGGCCAGGCGATCGCGGCGGAAGTCGGCAAGCGCGGCTGGGACTGGAAGACGGTCGGCGCCGCCCGCATCTCCTACGACCAGCTGCCGACGGCGGTCGACCGCGTCGAGGGCGCCATCTCCTCGCTGAAGGCCGCCGGTCTGCCGGCTGCCAACATCTATGACGCGCCGCAAGCCAAGACCGACACGGAAGCCGCGCTCAACGCCGCGACCGTCGTCCTCAACAAGCATGCCGACGTCAAGCATTGGGTCGCCTTCGGCCTCAACGACGAGGCAGTGCTCGGCGCGATCAGAGCCAGCGAATCCGTCGGCATTCCGGCGACCAATATCATCGGCGTCGGCATCGGCGGAGCGGACTCGGCCATCAACGAGTTCAAGAAGCCGATGGCGACCGGCTTCTTCGGCACCGTCATCATCTCGCCGAAGCGGCACGGCTACGAGACCGCGCTGATGATGTACGACTGGATCGCCAACGGCAAGGAACCGCCGAAGCTGACGCTGACCGCCGGCCAGTTGGCGCTCAGGTCTGATTATGTCGAGGTCCGCAAGAGCCTCGGCATCGAGTAAGATCTTTCCCCAAGACTAAGCCGGCGCCGGGACCGCTGTCTCGGCGCCGGTCCCTGCCCCAGAAAGGGCCGGAGAGATAGACGGCTTCCGACGATGGACGACTTCCGACATGGATGATTTTCTGGCGTTTTCCCACATCGGCAAGAGCTATCCCGGTGTCCGCGCGCTTGATGACATTTCGTTCTCGGTGCCGCGCGGCACCATCCACCGCCTCGTCGGCGAGAACGGTGCGGGCAAGTCGACGCTGATCCGCGTGCTGTCCGGCGACACGGAAGCAGACCAGGGCGAAATCAGCATCGACGGCCAGATGCAGCATTTCGCCTCGACCCGCGACGCCTTTGCCGCGAGAGTCGTGGTCGTGCATCAGGAGCTGCAGCTGGTGCCCAGCCTGACGGTGGCGGAGAACCTGCGGCTGGGGCGATTTCCGGCGCGGGCCGGGGTGATCGATTTCCGCGGCATGATCGGCCAAGTCGGCGCCAAGCTCGCCGACATCGGCATCCATGTCGACCCAAGGACGCCCGTCTCGCAACTGTCGCTGGGCGAGCGGCAGATGATCGAGGTGGCCAAGGCGGTGATGATGGACGCCCGCGTCATCGCCCTCGACGAACCGACGTCGTCCCTGTCGTCGCGCGAAAGCGAAGTGCTGTTCGAGCTGATCGGCCGGCTCCGGGCGCAGGGCAAGGTCGTCATCTATATTTCCCATCGCCTCGACGAGATCTTCCGCCTGTGCGACGGCTGCACGGTATTCCGCGACGGACGGCTGGCGGCGCATCACACCACGATGGAGGGCCTGACGCGGGACAAGCTGGTCGCCGAGATGGTCGGGCGCGAGATCGTCGACATCTGGGGCTGGCGCGGCCGCATTGCCGGCAAACCGCGGCTGGCCGTCGAAGGTGTCAGCGGCAAGCATCTCGCCCATCCGGCCAGTTTCGACGTGCGGGCCGGCGAGATCCACGGCTTCTTCGGCCTCGTCGGGTCCGGACGCAGCGAATTGATGAGGCTCGTCTACGGCGCCGACAAGCGCCGGACTGGCCACATCGCCATCGACGGCGTGACGCTCGCCGGCCGCGATCCCAAGCGATCGATCCAGGCCGGGCTGGTGCTGTGCTCGGAAGACCGCAAGTACGATGGCATCATCCAGGGCATGTCGGTCGGGGAGAACATCGTCGTCTCGGCCCGCCGGCATTTCTCCCCGTTCGGCCTCATACGGCCGGGCCGGGAAGGCGAGACCGCCGACAAGTTCATCAAGACCCTGCGCATCCGCACCCCGTCGCGGCGACAGAACATCGTCAATCTTTCCGGCGGCAACCAGCAGAAGGTGATCCTGGCGCGCTGGCTGGCCGAAACTGGCGTCAAGGTGCTGATCGTCGACGAGCCGACGCGCGGCATCGACGTCGGCGCCAAGGCGGAGATCTACGACCTGCTCTATTCGCTCGCCGAACGGGGCATAGCGATCGTCGTGGTCTCCAGCGAGTTGCCCGAGGTGATGGGCATCTCCGACAGGATCAGCGTGATGTGCGAGGGCCGCATCGTCGCAGGCTTCGAGCGCGCCGATTTCGACGAGCACATCATCCTCGCCGCCGCCCTGCCCGACCGTTCGATCCCCGAACCCACAAAAAGAGCATCCTGATGGCCGGTCTTCTGAAACGCATCCTGCTCGGCGAGCAGGGTCTCGTCGTCATCTTCGTGCTGGCCTTCGCGCTGGTTTCGGTGACGGTGCCGAACTTCCTCACCGACCGCAACATGCTCGGCCTGTTCCAGTCGGTGGTCACCATCGGCATCGTCTCCTGCACGATGATGCTGTGCCTCGCTTCGCGCGACTTCGACCTGTCCGTCGGCTCGATCGTCGCCTTCGCCGGCATGGTGGCGGTGATGGCGTCGAACGCCTCGGGCTCGATCATCATCGGGCTCATCGTGGCGCTCGCCTTCGGCACCTTCGTCGGCTTCGTCAATGGCGTGGTCATCGCCAAACTGAAGATCAACGCGCTGATCACCACGCTTGCCACCATGCAGATCGTGCGCGGCCTGGCGCTGATCGCTTCCGACGGCCGCGCCGTCGGCATCAACGACCCGAATTTCTACCAGCTGGCGCTGTCGAAGGCGTTCGGCGTGCCGACGCCGGTATGGGTGATGCTGATCCTGTTCATCGTGTTCGGCTTCGTGCTCAACCGCACGGTGTTTGGCCGCAATACGCTGGCGATCGGCGGCAACCCGGAGGCCTCGCGGCTGGCCGGCGTCGATGTCGACGCCATGCGGATCTGGATCTTCACGCTGCAGGGGCTGGTGTGCGGCATCGCCGGCATCTTGCTCGCCTCGCGCATCACCTCCGGCCAGCCGAATGCGGCGACAGGACTGGAACTCTCCGCCATCTCGGCCTGCGTGCTCGGCGGCGTCTCGCTTGCCGGCGGCCGAGCGGCGATGCTCGGGGTGATCGTCGGCGTGCTGATCTTAGGCATCGCCGAGAACGCCATGAATCTCCTGAACATTCAGGCGTTCTACCAGTATCTGGTGCGCGGCATCATTCTCCTCCTCGCCGTTCTGCTCGACAATATCCGCAGCCGCGGTCTGCGCTGAGCGGACGCACCACCGTCAGGGCCGAAACACTTGCCCCACCCCGGATCGGCAGTCGATCCGGGGTGGCTGTCGTTTCGACGTCCGCCCGTCGGCTCCTGCGACTGCGGATCGGGACTGAACCGGCCGCCGCCCTTGCCCGCTACTGACCGTCCCCCTGCCCGCTGACAAGGCCTCCTCCCCCCGATCGCATCGGACAGCGCACCGCCGCCCGCCCTAATACTGACTGGACAGTCAGTCAACTTTGGAGTAGACCGGCGACATGCCGATCCCCGGGGCATCCGGCGACCCGATCCCGGGGTCGAGCACGCCGGAGCACCCCATGGCAGCGCCCAAAACCAAACGCCAACAGGCCTCGCAGCAACGGCGGCAGGCGATCCTCGATGCCGCACTCGACGTGTTCGCCGCAGACGGGTTTTCCGCCGCGCGGCTCGACGACGTGGCCGAGAAGGCCGGCGTCGCCAAGGGCACGATCTATCTGTTCTTCAAAGACAAGGAAGAGCTGTTCGAGCAGATGGTCGTCGCCGCGATCTCGCCGGTGCTCGCCCGCTTCGAGGCACTGGCGGCGCTGGAGACCATGCCGCTCGACCAGATGCTCGATACGCTGTTTACCTACTTCCAGGCCGAAGTTCTCGCCACGCGTCGGCGCGACGTGATCTGGCTGGTGCTGACCGAAGGTCGCCGCTTCCCGCACATCGCCGAGACCTACCACCGCATGGTGGTATCGAAGGGGCTCGGCATCATCCGCCGCATCGCCCACAACGCCTACAAGCGCGGCGAGATCTCGTGGGACGGGCTGGAGCGTTTCCCCCACCTGATCTTCGCGCCGCCGCTGATGGCGCTGATCTGGGGCGGGCTGTTTTCGACCTACCAGGAACTCGATGTGGCGGATCTGTTGAAGACGCACCGGCAGCTCCTGATGAATGCAGCCTTGCCCAAGCCGCAGGAGGTCTGACCCATGGCCCGCCCGCCCGCGCCCATCGTCGTACTGATCGTCGTCGCTGCTGCCATCGGCGGCGGCACTTGGTGGTGGCAGCACCAGCCGGAGACCGGGGGCGACCTCACGCTGCAGGGCAACGTCGAGGTCCGCCAGGTCAACCTCGGGTTCAAGGTCGCCGGGCGCATCAAGG
>JARLIU010000037.1 GCA_031291595.1 Ancalomicrobiaceae bacterium
TCGCCGCGCGCGCCGTCGCCGGTGCCGCGATCGAAGCTGACGCCCAACGCCGCCTCCAGGCTCGGGAACGGGTCGGTCTTGTGCGGGATCGCCATCGCCTTGACGAAATGGTCCTGGAACGCCGGCTCCAACGCCGTCTCGATCTTGTCGATTTTTCGCACCACCTCCTCGATCTCCTGCCGGGCGGCGCGGTTGAGGAGCGCGATGCGCGCGCCGGTGCCGGCGGCATTGCCGGCCGACGACACGTGGTCGAGGTCGCAATCGGGGATCAACCCGAGGATCATGGCGTATTTCACGTCGATATGGCTGCCGAAGGCGCCGGCCAGCGTGATGCGGTCGACGCGGGTCACGCCGTAGTGGTCCATGAGCAGGCGAATGCCGGCGTAGAGCGCCGCCTTGGCGAGCTGGATGGCGCGGATGTCGCCTTGCGTGATGACCACCCTCGGGCCGCCGCTGGCGTCCGCTTCGCGGATGACGTAGCTCGCCGTGCGCCCGTCAAGGAACACGCGCGGGCTCTTCTCGGCGAGCGCGCCGTCGATGATGCCGTCCGGCGTGACGATGCCGGAAAGCCGCATCTCGGCCACCGCCTCGATGATGCCGGAGCCGCAGATGCCGGTCACGCCGGTCGTCGCCGCCGCCTCGGCGAACCCCGGCTCGTCCGACCATTGGTCGACGCCGATCACCTTGAAGCGTGGCTCGAGCGTTGCCGGATCGATCCGCAGCCGCTCGATCGCTCCCGGTGCGGCGCGTTGGCCGCCGGAGATCTGCGCGCCTTCAAACGCCGGGCCGGTGGGCGACGAACAGGCCAAGAGCCGCGTCGAATTGCCGAGCACGATCTCGGCATTGGTACCCACATCGACAAGAAGTCGGATTTCCTCGTCGAGATACGGGCCGCAGGCGAGCACCACGCCGGCGGAATCGGCACCGACATGGCCGGCGATCAGCGGCAGCGAATAGACATAGGCACCGGGCGCCAGCGTCAGACCGACGTCGACCGCCGGCACGTCGAAGCCGGCGTCGAGGGTCAAGGCGAACGGCGCGCCGCCGAGTTCGGTCGGATCGAGCCCGAGGAACAGGTGGTGCATGATCGGGTTGCCGACCACGGTGGCCTCGACGATGTCGGCGGTGGTGATGCCGGCTTCCGCCGCCACCGTTTCGGCCAGCGTCTGCAATGCCGCCCGGACCGCGGCCGTCATCTCCGCCTCGCCGCCCGGATTCATCATCACATAGGAGACGCGGCTCATCAGATCCTCGCCGAAGCGGATCTGCGGGTTCATCAGCCCGGCCGAGGCCTTGACCTCGCCGGATTTCAAATCGCACAGATGCGCGGCGATGGTGGTCGAGCCGATGTCGACCGCCAGCCCGAAGGCGCGGTCCTCGAGGCCCGGATAGACGGCGACCACGTCGCCCCCCGCCCTGACCGCGACCGTCACCGCCCATTGCCCCTGCCTGAGCACCTTCTGCAGCGTCTTCAGCACCGACAGCGGAATCGTCAAATCCCGCAGCCCGGCCTGGGCGTCGAGCGCGTCCATCAGCCGGCGCGCGTCGGAGGCCGGATCGTGCATATCCGGTTCGCGCACCTCGACATAGTGCAGGGTCACCACCGGATCGATGTCGATCGGATGGCTCTCGGCCGACTTCCTGACCACCTGCCGGTGCACCTGACTGTCTTCCGGCACGTCGATGATCACATCGGCGACAATCTCGGCCTGGCAGCCGAGGCGGCGGCCTTCGGCGAGCGGCCCGCGCTTCGCCTGATAGCGTTCCTCGACCGCATTCCACGCCGACAGGTTGGCGGCATCGCTGTCGATGCCCAATTTGGCGTTGGCGCCGGTGACCGGCTTGACTTGGCAGCGCCCGCAGATGCCGCGCCCACCGCACACCGAGTCGAGGTCGACGCCGAGCCGGCGGGCTGCCGCCAGCACCGTCGTGCCGGGCGCGACATGCTCGCGCTTGCCCGAGGGCGAAAAGAACACCAGCGGGTCGGAATGCGACGGACCGAGACGGGATGAATTCACGCAGCTACCTCCGGGCGGGCCGTCGTCGATGCCTTCAGCCGCGCCTTCAAGTCGAGGAAGGGCTTCTCGACCACCACGTAGGACAGGCTGGCGAGCGCCAGCGACACCGCCGTGACGATGGCGAAATGGATCAGGTCGGCCGGGATATGGGTCACTGCCGACATCTGGCCAAGCCCGCCGAAGTCCTCCACCCACAGGGCGACCGGCAGATGAATGATGTAGAGAGCATAGGAAATGCGCCCGAGATAGCGCATAGGCGACGTTTCCAGGACGCGCACGGCAAAGGAGGTCGGGCTCGCCAACGTCGCCGCCATGATCACGGTGAGCGACGCGGCCGAACCGATGACCAGCAGTACGTACGGCACCTTGGCGATAGCGTTACGCTCGGCGACCGGATAGGAGGCGAGGAGCACGACCAGCACGAGGGCCGCGACGACGAGAAGGGGATTGGCGAAGGGCTTCAGTCTGGCGCGGTCGGTGACCGAGAGGATGGCGCCGGCGGCCATGAACACGAAGCCGGTCGAGGGCGTCGGGTACAGTGTCACCATCTCGTAGCCGGCGGCTTGCAACAGCATGATGGCGACGATACACGCGGCAATCACCGCAACGAAGAAGCGCCGGTGCATCCGGCTCGGCAGCATCAGCACCAGCGGTGCGAAAAACACGTAATACTGCTGCTCGACTGCCAGACTCCAGGTATGGGTGAAGTCCTCCCAGGCGTAGGTCTTGAACGCGATGAGGAAGTTCTGGATGTACAACAGGTACCAGCCGAGGTTGACGATGGTCTCGTCGTGGTACCAATAGTGATCGACGAACAGGAACACCGCCAGCCAGACGTAATAGGCCGGAAAGATCCTGAGCGCCCGCTGCAGCCAGAAGCTCCCCGTGGCGCCGCGAACGCTCATGCGTCCGGCCTCGATTTTGAGGCGGAGCTTCACCAGGATGCCGGTGATCAGGAAGCCGGAGAGGATGAAGAACAGAAATACGCTGAGGCCGCCGATGTCGGTGCCTTTGAGCGCGGTGTGGTGCACCACGACCATGAAGGCAGCGAGCCCGCGCAGGCCGTCGAGCCCGAAATAATGCTTGTCCAAGGCTGACATCCGATATGGGAGAAGCGTCGGTCCATAGAGCAGGCTAACCGACCGGAATCAAGGCAGGCGGGGAGGGGACCTTGCCGCTCCCGGCCCGGCGGTCTATCTAGCCGGCGGAGCGCGGCCGCCGCATCGGCGGGCAACGAAAGGCCGGAGAGACGATGTCGATTGCCGCAGGACCTGCCGTTTCTGACCACCCGGCACGGACGGGACGGGGATGGGTGATCGCCTGGCTGTGGCTGATCGCGGCCCTGGTCTTCGCCATGGTCGTGGTTGGCGGCGCCACCCGGCTGACCGGCTCGGGGCTGTCCATCACCGAATGGAACCCGATCATGGGCGCGCTGCCGCCGTTATCCGAGGCCGACTGGCTGGCCGTCTTTGCCAAATACAAGGCCATCCCGCAGTTCGCCATCGCCAATCGCGACATGACGCTCAATGGCTTCAAGGTCATCTTCTGGTGGGAATGGACGCACCGCTTTCTCGGCCGCTTCATCGGCGTCGCCTTCCTGTTGCCGTTCATCCTGTTCCTGGCCACCGGCGCTATCCGCCGCGCCGAGATCGGCCGCTTCGGGCTGCTCTTCGTCCTCGGTGCCGCGCAGGGGGCCGTCGGCTGGTGGATGGTGGCCTCCGGCCTCGTCGACCGCATCGACGTCGCGCCGTATCGGCTGGCAACGCACCTGTCGCTCGCCTCGTTCATCTTCGCGGCGACGGTATGGATCGCCCTGACGCTCGACCGCAAGCCGGCGGAAATCAACGGCCGGTCGGCCACGGCCAGGCGCAAGGCCGGCGCCGCAACGCTGACCGCCAACCTCCTCATCGCCGCCGTCTTCGTGCAGATCTTCCTGGGAGCGCTGGTTGCCGGCAACGACGCCGGCCTCGTCTACAACACCTGGCCGTCGATGAACGGCACCTTCGTTCCCGACGACGTCCTGGCGATGGAGCCGCTGTGGCGGAATTTCTTCGAGAACGCGGCGACGGTGCAATTCGTCCACCGGCTCGGCGCCTATGCGGTGTTCGCGCTTGCCGTCGCGGAAGGGCTGGGTTGGATTGCCCGGGCGCAGGCCAACCCGCGCGGCCCGCGACGGGGCCGCAAGACGGCGATCGCGCTGCTTCTGGTCGTCTCCGCCCAACTGGCGCTCGGCGTCCTGACGCTGCTCTACGTCGTGCCGCTGTCCCTTGCTCTCGCACATCAGGCCGGCGCGGTGATCCTCCTCGCAACCGCCCTGACGCATCGCGCTGCGCTCAGGTGACGGCAGGGGGCGTGCATTCGTCATTGCGAGCCGAAGGCGAAGCAATCCAGAAAGCCGCGAAATGACTCTGGATTGCTTCGCTTCGCTCGCAATTGACGGAGGACGCGGCCTCCGACGATGTCACTCCACCTTGGCCAAAGCCTGTTCCAGGTCGGCGATGATGTCCTTCTCGTCCTCGATGCCGATGGACAGACGCACCACCTCCGGCCCGGCGCCGGCAGCGGTCTTTTGCGCATCGCTCAACTGCCGGTGCGTCGTCGAGGCTGGATGGATGATCAGCGAACGGGTGTCGCCGACGTTGGCGAGATGCGAGAACAGCTCGACCGAGGACACCAGCTTGACGCCGGCCGCGTAGCCGCCTTTGAGGCCGAAGGTGAAGACGGCACCATAGCCGTGCTTGAGGTACTTCTGCGCCAGCGCATGCGACGGGTCGTCGGCCAAACCGGCGTAGCTGACCCAGGCGACCTTGGGATGGGCCTGCAGCCAGCTAGCGACCTCCAGCGCGTTGGCCGAATGCTTATCCATGCGGAGTGGCAGGGTCTCGATGCCGGTCAATAAGAGGAAGGCGTTGAACGGCGAGATCGCCGGGCCGAGATCGCGCAAGCTCAGCACGCGGGCGGCAATGGCGAAGGCGAAATTTCCGAACGTCTCGGCCAGCACGATGCCCTGGTATTCGGGGCGCGGCTCGGTCAGGAACGGATAGCGCTTGGAGGCGCGCCAGTCGAACGAACCGCCATCGACGATCAGGCCGCCGATCGAATTGCCGTGGCCGCCCAGGAACTTGGTGGCGGAATGTACCACGATGTCGGCCCCAAACTCGAACGGCTTGCACAGGTACGGCGTGGCGAGCGTATTGTCGACGATCAGCGGTACCCCGGCTTGTCTGGCGATTGCGGCGATCGCCGCGATGTCGGTGACCACGCCGCCGGGATTGGCCAGGCTCTCGATGAAGATCGCCTTGGTCTTCTCGGTCACCTGGGCGGCAAAGGCGGCCGGGTCGGTGCCCTCGGCCCATTTCACGTTCCAGCCGAAGCTCTTGAAGGCGTGGTTGAACTGATTGATCGAGCCGCCGTAGAGGTGGTTCGAAGCGATGAACTCGTCGCCGGGCGACATCAGCGCGTGGAACACCAGCAGTTGCGCCGCATGTCCGGACGCTACCGCCAGGGCCGCCGTGCCACCCTCGAGCGCGGCGATGCGCTCCTCCAGCACCGCCTGGGTCGGATTGCCGATGCGCGTGTAGATGTTGCCGAAGGCCTGCAGGCCGAACAGCGCGGCGGCGTGATCGACATCCTGAAACACGTAGGACGTGGTCTGGTAGATCGGCGTGGCGCGCGCGCCGGTGGTCGGATCCGGCTGCGCGCCGGCATGAATGGCGAGTGTCGAAAACCCAGGTGTCTGTTCTGTCATTCTTTCCTCCTGAAGCGGTCCCGTCCCGCCGCCGTCAGTTTCCTTGAAACACCGGGACCTAGCAAAGCAGCCGGACGCGGGACCATGCGTCGGCTTGGCAAATTCGTTTCGATTCGAGCCAAAATTCAGAATGAACTACTCATTTTGCGCCGCGTTGGGTTTTTCCGCTGCGGTGTCGGCTGGCGCTTCGCTCGACGCGCCGGCCGCAGCGACTGCATGGACAGCCGGGCCGATGGTCAATTGCTGCACGCCCGCGCCGGCCGTCGGCCGCTTGGCCGAAATCCGCCGCGAGTTGACGCCGGCCCAGGAGATTTCGCCGCATAGCCGGCCGTATTCGATCTTCGGACAACGGTCCATCACCACTTGCAGCCCGGCCGCTTCCGCCTTGGCCGCTGCCGCGTCGTGGCGCACGCCGAGTTGCATCCAGATCACCTTGGCGTTCAGCCGGATGGCTTCGTCGACGATCGGCGGCACATGTTCGGGCGCCCGGAAGATATCGACCATGTCGATCGCTTCGGGGATATCGGCGAGGCTGGCGTAGGTCGGGCGGCCGGCGATTTGCTTGCCGGCGAGCCCGGGATTGACGGGAAATACGCGATAGCCCTTGGCGATCAGATATTTCGTCACGAAGAACGACGGCCGCACCTCGTTGGCGGAGGCGCCGATGATCGCAACCGTTCGCACCTCGCGGAGGATCGCGCGGATAGTGGCGTCGGAATAGCGGTCATGCGTCATGGCTGTCGGTCCCGGTCTTGGCAGCGGCGCCGGGCGACCGGGCGCCATCGCGCGCGGAGCGACGCGCCCGCTCCTGCCGGCCATCCTCGACCAGCCCGACGAACAGGCTGACCGCGCCGATGATGCCGCAGATGACACCGGCGGCGAAGATCCAGATCGGGCGTTCGAGCGGATTGCCCTCGGAACTCAGCACCGATCCGCCGATGGCCAGGATCGCGGTGGGCAGGAAGATCCGCCACAGCGTGCCGAACGTCAAGCGGCGGCGCATCGGGCCGTCGTCGCGCCGGCGACGTCGGCCATTGGGCGAAGGGCGCGGCGGCAGCAGGATGAATCGCATCACTCAAGTCTTCTGTTGGCGCAAGGTCTTGTCGTCTGGTTGCGTCGGTCTGGCCGCAACCCGTCAACGCCCCTGCCATTCGGGCGAGCGCTTGGTGAGGAAGGCGTCGATGCCTTCGGCGGCGTCGCGCGCCAACATGTTCTCCGTCATCACCCGGGCAGTATAGTGATAGGCCTCGTCGAGCCCCATCTCGCGTTGGGCGTAGAACGCCTCCTTGCCGATCTTCAGGACGAGTGGCGACTTGGCGACGATGCGCGCCGCCAACCGGTTGACTTCGCCGGTCAGGTCCGCTTCCGCCACCACCCGGTTGACCAGGCCGAAGGCGAGCGCGGTCGGCGCATCGATCGGCTCGCCGAGCAGCAGCATCTCCATCGCCTGCTTCGCTCCGACGGCGCGGGAAAGCGCCACCATCGGCGTCGAGCAGAACAGGCCGATGTTGACGCCCGGCGTGGCGAACTTGGCATTGTCGCCGGCAACGACCAGATCGCAGGAGGCCGCCAACTGGCAGCCGGCGGCCGTCGCCACGCCCTTCACCTCCGCGATTACCGGCTTCGGCAGCCGCACGACCGCCGTCATCAGCCGGGCGCACAGCGTGAAGATCCGGTCGTAATAGGCGCGGCCATTGTCGGGGGCGGCGCGGTGCTGGCTGAGTTCCTTCAAGTCGTGGCCGGCGGAAAACGCCGGTCCCTCGGCGGCGATGACGACGACGCGGACGTCGCTGTCGGCACCGGCCGCCTCGATGGAGGCGAGCAGCGCCGACATCATGGCTTCCGACAGCGCGTTGCGGCGCTGCGGATTGGCAAGCGTCAGCCTGAGGACGCCATCGGCGACCTCGCGGCGGACCAATTCGGGGGCGGACGGAAGTGCTGCTGTCTCGGTCAAGGTCGTCTCCTCCGGCGATTTGGCGCGACTATAGCTGTCCTTTCGGACGGGTTGAACCGCCTCGACGCCTCTGCCAGCATCGCGCCCGACCAAAGGCGACGCATGATCTGTGGGTAAGACGGAGGACGAATGTCGCACAAGCTGAAGATGACGGCCGGGGAAATCGCGGGCTTCCTCGATGTCGAATATCCGGAGATGCACGAGGGCGGCCAATCCATCTTCGTCGAGACGGTGGAACTGGCTGCTGCCACCGTCCGCTTCAAGGCTGGCGAGCGCCATTTGCGCCCCGGCGGCACCGTGTCCGGCCCGTGGCAATTCACCCTCGCCGATATCGCCGGCTTCGTGGCGCTCCTCGCCTACGTCGGCCCGGTGGCACTTGCGGTCACCACCAGCGCCACCATCAATTTCCTGCGCCGGCCGCCACCCGGCGACCTGATCGCCACGGCCCGGATGCTGAAGAACGGCCGCAGCCTTGTCGTCGTCGATGTGGGAATCGCGCCGGAAGGCTCGATCGATCTGGTCTCGCACGCCGTGCTGACCTATTCGCTGCCGCCAGCCAAAAAGTGATGGTAATATCTTACCGTATATGCGGTAACCGGCTACCTCATCAAGTATCCTATTGAATCTGCTTGACTAATCGGAGCGTCGTGCCGTACCTGGGTGCTTGACAACCGTCATGTGACCAAGTATCACCGCCACCGACCCGGGCGGCAGCAATGCCGCCCAATCGCTTATCTGGTGTCGGCAGCAATGCCGCCCAATCGCTTATCTGGTGTCGGCAGCAATGCCGCCCAATCGCTTATCTGGTGTCGGCAGCAATGCCGCCCAATCGCTTATCTGGTGTCGGCAGCAATGCCGCCCAA
>JARLIU010000248.1 GCA_031291595.1 Ancalomicrobiaceae bacterium
CGCCGCCCTCGCGCCGCCGTTTCGGGATCGACCAGGAGAGCCCGGCTTCGACCGGAGACGTCGTCTCGTCGATGTCGTTGCCGTAGAGGCTGAGCCCGGCTTCGAGGCGGAGCGAATCGCGCGCGCCGAGCCCGATGGCTTGAGCGGCGGGATGGGCGGCGAGCGCCTGCCACAGGGCGACAGCGTCGGACGACTGCACCGAGATCTCGTAGCCGTCCTCGCCGGTATAGCCGGAACGGGAGAGATAGACCGGCAGTCCGGCAATCGTGCCGAAGGCGGTCGCCATGAAACCCATGGCCGCGGCTTCGGGCATCAACGCCGAAACGACGCTTTCGGCCGCCGGCCCCTGGATGGCGACGAGTGCCAGATCCTCGTCGATGACGAGGCGAACGCCGGCGGGCAGCCGGGCCGCCATATGAGCGTAGTCGGCGGTCTTGCAGGCGGCGTTGACCACCAGCCTGAGCGTTCCCGTCTCGGCGTCGCCGGGGCCACGCGACACCATCAGATCATCGAGAATACCGCCGGTCGCGTCGAGGAACTGGCTGTAGCGCTGCTTGCCGGGCGCCAACGTCAGCACGTCCGCCGGGATCAGCGCCTCGAGCGCCAGCGCCACCGTCTCGTGCCTGCCGTCGGCAGCTATGAGCCGGGCCTGCCCCATGTGCGACACGTCGAACAGGCCGGCAGCCGCACGGGTATGCAGGTGCTCCTTCAGTACGCCGGAGGCGTACTGAACGGGCATGTCGTAGCCGGCGAACGGCACCATCCGGGCAGCATGGCCGATATGCCAGGCGTGCAGCGGGGTGGTTGCGAGCAGGGGCGCAGCGTCATGCGACATGGGCATCAGCGCTCCCGCATCCAGAAATCCGTCTGGGAGCATGCGAGCAGTGGCCGCACGGTGCCGATCGTTCCGGCCAGGAAGGGCCGGCGCACGCGCAGACAAGCCACGGTCCACGCTCCGGCGCGCAAAGAAACATCCATCTGGGAAGTCAAGTTCGGCGATCCTCTGACTAGAAAACAGTCAACGTCGATCGCCCCATCTGTCCGCTTGCCTGAGATTATTATCCCGTCGGCGGCCGCCTCCAGGGCGGCTCTCTCCAGATGTCTTTGTGTCGCGGTCCGTTTGCCTGAGAGTTTCCGGGGCGGTTGCTCCTTCGGCGCGGCGTCAAGCCGTCTCTCCCAACGACGCCCTTCCCTTAGCCGAGAACGACGTCGTTGTAAACCGTGCACCTAGCGGAAAACACGCAAGCCAATCGTGCGGCACGGTCGAAATTGTCAAGTATAGCAGATGGTTGGAGGGGAACTCAGCAACTTTCCCGGCCGGAATGATCAAGATGCTGGCACGCCGACGCTGCTCCAATCGCGACCTCGCCGGCGCCGCTCTGGCATGCCGAATCGCTTCATTGTGACGTCCTCCGAACGCCTCTATTCTGGCTGCATGCAATACACAGCAGCCCCTCTTCTCGAAACCTCCCGGCTGAAACTGCGCGCCTTTCGCCCCGACGACTTCGAGGTCTATGCGGCGATCTGGACCGAGCCCGCCGTCACCCGCTTCATCGGCAGCGGCGACCCCATGCCGCGCGAGGTGACCTGGTCGCGCTTTCTGCGGCATGTCGGCATGTGGCGGTATCTCGGCTTCGGCTACTTCGCGCTTGAAGACAAGACGAGCGGCAGGCTGATCGGCGCAGCCGGGTTTCAGGATCTGCACCGCGACCTGACGCCGTCGATCGAAGGCACGATGGAAGCCGGCTGGGTGCTGGGCGGGGCGGCACAGGGCAAAGGATTGGCAGAAGAGGCCATGCGCGCGCTGCTTGCTTGGGCGGACGCCGCCCACGCGGACAAGCGCGTGACGTGCATCATCCGGCCGGATCACGCCGCGTCCATTCATGTCACCGGGAAGCTGGGCTTCGTCGCCTTCGGCCGCTGCGACTACTTTGGACACGAGGTCGTCCTGTTCGAGCGATGCCGCGACGGGGGAGGGAGCATGACGGACGCAGCGACCATCAACCTGTTTTCCTATGGCACGCTGCAGCTGGAGAGCGTGCAACTGTCGTCGTTCGGGCGGTTGCTCGACGGCTGCGATGACGCCATGCCAGGCTGGCGCAAGGACTGGCTGGAAATCACCGATCCGGATGTGCTGCAGGCGAGCGGCGAGCGCTTTCACCCCGTCGTCAGCCCCTCTGACAAGTCCGGCGACGAAGTGGCCGGCAAGGTCTTCCGCGTCACGCCGTCGGAACTCGAGGCCGCCGACCGCTACGAGGTCGCCGACTACAAGCGCATCGAGGTGGTGCTGAAATCCGGCATCGGCGCCTGGGTCTATGTGAAAGCCTGAGCCGGCCCAATCCCTGTCGCAATCGCGGCGCATGCCGCCGCTAGGATCAGCCGGCCGGCTGGCGGGCGGACTGCAGCCGCGCCCACGGCTGCTCGGATGGCTTGGATAGCTGCGGGAGGGCGATCCGTTCGGCGCAAGCAATTCTGTCTGCCAGATGTCGTGTTGCCTAGAAATTGTATTTTTGTCTCAAGGGGTTCCCATATTGGCATGGTCTTGGTATTATCGACGTCTATCGAGCCCCGGCCGGCGACCGGGGCAGAAGGAATGGGGCCTGTGGGCGCTGAAATCATCTCAATTGCGCATGACGGCGGCAATCACCGCCAGATCGGCCGCATCGCCGACCGCCGTTGTCCCAGCGATGGCCGCTGCCCGGCCGATTCGATGATCGGCCTCGCAGCGCGCGCGCAGGAGTTCGGCGCGCCATGACCGACATGCACGACCTGTTTCGTCCCGATCGGCTCTCCGCCAGCGATCCGGCCCCGCTGTATCTGCGGCTCGAGGCACTCATCCGCGATGCCATCGAGTCCGGGCGGTTGCAGACGGGCGACGCCCTGCCGCCGGAGCGCGAGATTGCCGCGCACATGCAGATCTCGCGCGTCACCGTGCGCAAGGCGTTCGAGGTGCTGGTCAAGGCCGGCCTCGTCACGCAGCGGCACGGGTCGGGCACCTATGTCGCGCCGCCCGCGCGCAAGGCCGACCAGTCGCTGTCACGGCTGTCGTCGTTCTCCGAAGACATCCGCGCCCGCGGCCGCGTGCCGTCGGTCCGCGTCATCGATCGCCGCCAGGGGCCGCCGACCCCGGAAGAAACGATGGTGCTCGGCCTCACCATGGGCCAGCAGGTCAGCCGCGTCGGTCGCCTGCGGCTCGAAGACGGCGTGCCGATCGCGGTCGAGCGCGCGGCGATTCCGGATCACTTCCTGCCCGATCCGCAGGCGGTGGCGACGTCGCTCTACGACACGCTCGAAGAGCGCGGCTTCAGGCCGGTCCGGGCGTTGCAGAAACTGTCGGCCGTCAACCTGACCGGCCCGGATGCGACGCTTCTGGGAGTGGCGCCGGGCGCCGCGGCGCTCCGAATCGAGCGCGTCGCCTACCTTGCCGATGGTCGTATCGTCGAGTTCACCCGCGCCTACTATCGCGGCGATGCCTACGATTTCGTCGCCGAATTGACGCTCGGGCCGGAGACGTGAGGATGGCGGGGCAATCTGCCGGCGGTCATTGCCCGCCCCGCACGGCGGCGAGACCCTCACCGGCGTGCTGCTGACGGCCGGCGCCGATCGGTGGCGCTTCCGTGCCGTGTTGCCGGTCGACGGCGCATGACGAAGGATGCGAAAGTTCCGATGCATTGTTTCTAATATTCGTATGTGTACGTGGAATCCATCGGTTCGGCTAACCTCGCTGGCGGGAATGGAAAAAACGCCCGCCGCATTTAGTCTATCGCAAGTAATAGGTGACATCTGGACTAATATGCGCCTATTTCTACGAAATGCAGCGCTAGGCGATCTGGTCGTTGTGAAAAATGCATACTATGTTGTCGAATAGTGTCTCGCTTTGGCCCAGATCACTGTCAGTAAAATGTGTCTAAAATTTTAGTTATTTAAACGCTGTAGTGATATATCTAGTGTTTACGCAGAATTAGCATATCCGGGATAGCTTTCGCCTTGTAGAAATGCACGCGATCGAGCTGGTTTGCGAGCGCGGCTACTGGGAGAGACGATTGCCAAGCCAGACGGCCAAGCCGGCTGCCCCTGGAACCGCGATTGCAGCGGGACACGCGGGATTGCGCGAAGCGAACGCGACCGTCGTCGCGCATGGAGCCGCATTGGCCATTGCCGCCGAGCCGCCGTCTGCGCTGTCGCACCGGCTGAGCGAGGCGCTCGATCTGATCGACCAGGGACTGTCCGTCATCGAAGCCGGCCGGCTGGTGCTGCGCAACCGTCGTTATGGCGACATTTTCGGCCTGTCGCCGCAGCAACTGCCGCTGGGGCTCGGCGTCGGCGAGCTTGCCGACCGCATCGAGGCGCGACTTGGGTGCGCCGTCCCCTGCTACCGCGGAATGCATGGCGCAACCGCGTCACCCGGAGCGCCGGCGGTGTGGCTGTTCAACGATGCGGCAGCGCGCGAGATCCGCGTCCGCCGCATTCCGATCGACGCCGATGGCTGGATCGATGTCGTCGAACTGATCGTCGAGCAGAACGATCGCCCGATCGACGGCATCTACGATACGTCGCTGCAGGAAATGCTCGATCTCGTCCCGGACTATCTGTGGGTCAAGGACAGCCTCAGCCGCTTCGTGCTGACCAACAAGACGCATGCGCGCGATGTCGGCTATGAGGACACCCGCTGTCTCCTGGGCATCGACGACTTTTCGCTGCATCCCAAGACGATGGCGCAGCAATTCCGCGAAGCCGAGGAGCGGGTGCTGGCGACCGGCGAGCCGATGATCGACCGGGAAGAGGTCATCTATACCGGCGCCGGCAAGCCGAAGTGGCTGCTCACCTCGAAGATGCCGATGCGCAACAGGCGCGGCGACGTCGTCGGCATCATCGGCATCTCCAAGGACATTACCGAGCGCAAACGCAGCGAGAACTGGCGCGACGGCCAGGCGGCGCTGCTCGAGAAGATCGCCATGAGCGCGCCGATCATCGATATTCTCAACGGCCTGATGCTGTTGGTGGAATCGCAGATCGCCGGCATCAGCGCCTCTGTGCTGCTGTACGACCCGGTCTCCGGACATTTGTGTCAGGGCGCCAGCCCCAATCTGCCGGAGGCCTATGCCAATCTGTTGCTGGACGTGCCGGTCGGTCCCTGCGTCGGGTCCTGCGGCACGGCCGCCTATCGGCGCGAACAGGTGATCGTCACCGACATCCCGCACGATCCGCTGTGGCGCGACTACACGGCGGTGGTGGAGCCGTACGGCTACCTTTCCTGCTGGTCGACGCCGATCCTGTCGCATTACGGCGAACTGCTCGGCACTTTCGCGCTCTATTCCAAGACGGTGCGGGCGCCGACGCCGGCGGAATCGGCGATCATCGACATGACGACGCGGATCGCCGGCATCGCGCTCGAGCGCAAGCGCTTCGAGGACCGCATCCATTTCATGGCGACCCACGATGCGCTGACCGGGCTGCCGAATCGCAGCCTGTTGAGCGACCGTCTGGGCCAGGCCATCGCGCTCGCCAGGCGCAGCCAGGCCTGGGTGTCGGTCGCCTTCATCGACCTCGACAACTTCAAGGTCGTCAACGACAGTCTCGGCCATTCCGCTGGCGACGACCTGCTGAAGACGGTCGCCAAGCGCATGGTCGCCAATGTGCGCACCAGCGACACGGTGGTCAGGATCGGCGGCGACGAGTTCGTCATCATCCTTATCGAGCAGCCGCAGGAATCCGACGGCGTCGCGGCGATCCTGAAGCGCATCCGCGCGGTCGTGGCCGAACCGATCCGGCTCAGCGGCCACGACATCCACATCACCATGAGCATCGGCGTCGCCAATTTTCCGCTCGACGGGCCCGACATCGAAGCCCTGCTGGCCAATGCCGATGCCGCCATGTACCGGGCCAAGGAACTCGGACGCGACAGTTTCCAGTTCTACACGCCGGAGATGAACGTCAAGAACTACGTGCGGGTGACGCTGCAGGAAGAGCTGCGCACCGCTCTGGCGCGCCGCGAACTGCGCCTGCAATACCAGCCGATCGTCACGACCGGCACCAGCAGCGTGGTCTGCGTCGAGGCGCTGCTGCGCTGGCAGCACCCCGTGCGTGGTCTGTTGCCGCCGGCGGATTTCCTGTCCGTCGCGGAAGAGACCGGGCTGATCCTGCCGATCGGCGACTGGGTGCTCGACGAGGTCTGCGCCCGGGTCAAGGCCTGGCACGCCGAAGGGCTCGATCGCATTGCCGTCGCGCTCAATCTTTCCGCCCGTCAGTTCAAGGATGACGGCCTCGCCGCCCGCATCGGCAAGGCGCTGGCCACGGCCGGCCTCGACGCGCGCTTCCTCACCCTGGAGATCGCCGAATCGACGCTGGTCCAGGATGTTGCCGGCTCCATCAGCAAGCTGGCGGACCTGAGGCGCTTAGGGGTGGGCCTGTCGATCGACAATTTCGGCGCCGACCGGTCGTGCCTTGGCGCGCTGAAGTCCTTCTGTGTCGACCGGCTGAAGCTCGATCGCTCGATCGTCGCGCGACTGGCCGAGGACCCGGCCGACCAGGCGCTCGTCGGTGCCATGATCGTGCTCGGGCAAAATCTCGGCATGCGCGTCGTTGCCGCGGGTGTCGAGACCAGCGACCAGGCCTCGATTCTGGCCGCTGCCGGCTGCAACGAGCTGCAGGGCTTCCGCATCGGCATGCCTGTCGATGCCGGCGCCATTGTCGAAGTCCTGATGCGCCACGCCGCCTGACCAGGGCGTTTTTCCACCGACGCCCAAGCTGGGGAATGGCACGTACGTCGGATAAGGCATAAGAACAACACGGCGTTAGCGGCGATTCCGGCGCCGGCCGGCGGGAATGGGCGCCAAATCGCCCATCCGGCTTTTGCCCCTGCTTCCCGAACGCCATCTCTTCGGCCACACTCGCCGCCGGACGCGCCGGGGGAGCTTTCCCGCGGTGAAATCACGCGAATCGTCAGCCTCAGCCCGCCCGGCGCTTCGGTGCGCCGTACGACGACGGGCGATCGGGACGGAAGCCTCAGGGATAGTGGGCCATGAGCCAGGAAAAGCAGCCACGTATCGCCGTCATCGGTTCGACCAACGTCGATCTCGTCACCTACCTGAAGCGCATGCCGCGGCCGGGCGAGACGATCGCGGCCGACAGTTTCGAGATGGGCCAGGGCGGCAAGGGCGCCAATCAGGCGGTCGCCGCCGCCAAGCTGGGCGCCGAGGTCATCATGCTCGGAGCGGTCGGCGACGATGCCTTTGCCGGACCGACGCTCACCCATCTCTCCGGCTACGGCGTCGACGTCAGCCATATCCGCCGCGCCTTGGGCGTCTCCTCCGGCGTCGCCTCCATCCTGGTCGATCCGTCCGGCGAAAACGTCATCATGATCGTCGCCGGCGCCAACGGCACCATGTCGGCCGCCGACATCGAGGCTGCCAGCGCCGATCTGATGACCTGCGACCTGATCCTGCTGCAGCTGGAGATCCCGCTCGACGCGGTCTACGCCGCGCTCGAGTTTGGCCGGAAACACGGCGTCAAGACGCTGTTGAACCCGGCGCCGGCCAATCCGGACCTCGATCCCGACCATGTGCGGCTGGCAAGCTTCCTCGTTCCCAACGAGACCGAGCTGGCGATCCTGACCGGCCTGTCGGTCGACAGCGAAAGCCAGATCGCCACGGCAGCCAAGAGCCTCATCGACAAGGGCGTCGGCACGGTCATCGTCACCATGGGGTCGCGCGGCGCGCTGCTGGTCGAGGCGGAGGCCGTCACCCGCATCGAGCCGGTCAAGGTCACGCCGGTCGACACGGTCGGGGCGGGCGACGCCTTCGTCGGGGCTTTCGCTCGCTACTATGCCGCCGGCGTCGGCGTGGTTCCGGCCTTGGACATGGCGGCAGCCTACGCCGCCGACAGCGTCACCCGCCGCGGCACGCAAAAGGCCTATGCCACCGAACAGGAATTCGACCGCATCCGTACGGTTCAAGGCAGAGGCTGAGCCGCACCGCCGTCACCGCCCGCCGGACGGACCTGGCCGGGACGGGCCTCAAGGGGAGGGCGGCAGCGCCGGCCACCCTCCAACGGCCTCGCTCTACGGCTTTTCCCAGCTGCCGCTGGCATCGGAACGGAACAGCGCGTCGAGCACCTTCATGTTGGCGATGCCATCTTCGATCGCAAATTCGAGCGGCTCTTCGCCGAGAATGGCGCGACTGATCGCGTCGCCCTGCAGCGTGTACTGATCGCACACCGGGAAGCTCTCCGTGGAGATCCCGCCGCCCCGCAGATCGCGGCCATCGTCGATGAAGATGCGGCAGGCCGAATCCGGCGGCGCATTGAACGGGATTTCCACCTCGATCCGGCCCTCGGTGCCGAGGATCTGCACCCGCTGGTGCGGTGCAAGCTGCGTCGAGCAGGTGAACGTCAGCCGCCTGCCGCCGGAAAACGCGACGATGCCGCTGGTCAGCCGGTCGGTACCGAATTTCGGGTCGCGATCGATGAGGCCGATGGCCCGCTCCGGCTCGCCGCCGAAGATATAGCGTGCGGTGGTCACGGCGTAGCAGCCGATGTCGAGCAGGCCGCCGCCGCCGATGTCGGCCTGGTTGCGGACGTTGTTCTCATCGTCGTTGTAATAGCAGAAGGCGGTGTGAACGGCCCGGACCTGGCCGATACGTCCTGCCTGCACATGGCTGCGCGCCCGCTGCCATTGCGGATGGTGGCGGACCATGAAGGCCTCGGCGACGATCTTGCCGGACTTGTCGCGCGCCGCGATCAGCGCCTTGGCCTCCTCGGCGTTCATGCCGATCGGCTTCTCGCATAGGACGTGCTTGCCGGCCTCGAGCGCCTTGATCGTCCAGGCAACATGCAGGTGATTGGGGAGGGGATTGTAGATCGCCTCGATCTCCGGGTCGGCCAGCAGCTCTTCGTAGGAGCCGTAGGCTTTGGCGATGCCCAGCTGCTTGGCCGCCGCGCGGGCCTTGGCCGCATCGCGCGAGGCGATGGCGTCGACCCGGACGACCTGGCCCCTCAGCATGGCCGGGACGACCTTCTGCATCCCAATGTTCGCCGTGCTCAGCACGCCCCAGGAAACTGTACTCGCCATGTTCGGCTCTCCCTGCCCAGTATTATTAAGGAAATCCACGTTGGCAGCTTAGAGAAGGAGCCCGGTTCGAACAATCGGTAATCGGGGTGAGCAGCCACTCGCCGTCGGCCGGGCAGGGGCGCACTCCGAGGGCGGCGCAACCATCGGCCGCGTCGATGCCAGCCATGAGATCGGCGGCGCGGCGTCCGGGCCCGATCGACCGGCAGGGCCCGACATTCAGCTGTCCGGCCGGATCACGCCCTTGCGCAGCACGAGATTGCCGAACAGCCGCCGTTCGGTCGTCGCCACGATGGCGCAGGCGCCTTTGACGCGCTCGTAGAAGGCATCGCCCTGCAGCGGCACGATCGCGTGCCCAGGCTCGTGGCGCGCCACCACTGCCTCGAATTCGGCAAAGATCGGCTCGTGCCGGTCGGGCTCGTTGCGCAGGCCCGGACGGAAGGCGGCATGATCGACGAAGTCGTCGAGCGGCATGACCGAGAGGATGGCATCGGCGATCGTCACGGCATCGACCCCGTCGGCCCGCACCAGCCGGCGCGCATGGGCGAGGGCCGGATAGTTGCCGTCGACGATGGCGATCTCGTCGCCGTGTCCCATGGCTCTGAGGATCATCAGCAGTTCCGGCCCGAGGATCGGATTTATCCCCTTCAACATCAAGTCGACTCCTTGAACATCACGTCCCGGTCGAATGCGAAACTGGCGAGCAGCGGCAGGCTGGCGGCGCCGATTTCGCGTGCCGCCGAACCGATCGTGCCGGCCAGCACGTCGATTGGCGACAATCCCTGCCGGTCGTAGCGAGCCATGTTGGCCTGGACCGCGTCGACGAGGCGGGTTCGGACGGCGGCCGGCACCGCCCCGTCGATCACCACCGCCTGCAATTCGACGACCGCCGAAGCGGCCGTCGCCGCATAGGCGAGGCCCGCTGCCGCCTCCGCAATCCAATCGTCGAGTTCCGGCCCGGCCGCATCCCAGCAGTCCGGATCCTCCCACAGCCAGTCGGCCGGCTTGCCCCCGCCGATGAGGCGGGCTTCGAGCGTATAGAGCGAGGCGGTGCGGATGAGTTGCTGCACCGAGCCGGAGGGACCGGTTACCGGCAGCGAGCCGAGCGCGGCGGCATTGCCGGTGCGTCCCTGCACCAGCGTCGAGTTGAGGACGAGCCCGCCGCCGACGAAGGAGCCGATGAAGAGATAGAGGAAATCGGCCAAGGGCTCGCGCCTGCCGAACACCAGTTCGGCAGCGCAGGCGGCGGTGGCATCGTTGCACAGCTGCACCGGGCGGCCGATGGCATCGCCAATCGATCGGGCGAGGTCGGTATGGCGCCAGACGTCGAGCGCGCCGGGCGGGCAGCCGACCTCAGCTTCCCAGTTCCACATCTCGAATGGCATGGCGAGGCCAAAACCGCCGACGCGGGCCAATTGCCCCACGCTGAGGCCGGCCTCGAACCGGCGCACGCCGCTCGCGGCGAAGTCGACCAGCACATGCGGCAGGGGATAGTGGTAGGTGAGATGCAGCCGCTGGCGCACCCGGCCGACGAAGTCGAGGAGCACCAGATCGGCGGAGCGCCGCCCGACCTTCAGCCCGAACGCCGAGACACCGTCGGGGTTGAGCGAATAGGGCACCGATGGTTGGCCGACCTTGCCGCGCTGCGGCTCCTCGCGCCTGATGAGTCCGTCGCCGACCAACTGGTTGACGATGACCGAGGCCGTCTGCGCCGACAGCCCGGTCAGCTTGGCGAGATCGGCCTTGGGCAGCGAACCATGCCGGCGGATGAGCGAGAGAACGAGCCGTTCGTTGTAGAGCCGCACACCGGTCTGGTTGGTGCCGCGACCGAGGTCGCCCGGTTGCAAGCGGGCTCCGCCCGACCGACCGCGCGATCCGTTCATCTCGTTGGCATCCTTTTGGCGTTCGCGCTGCAAGGCCGGCGACCGTCGGCCGGCGCAGGCAGTGAACACGTGGTTGTTTGCCCGAATTCGACAGCATAACGCGAGGGCAGGCAAGCCGTTTAACGATTAACTTGAGCCGATGCACCGATTCCGCCGCACCGCTGTTGCGTCGCCGCGCCGTCGGGCCGCTGCCACACCGTGCGCCCACCCGATGGGCTGCCCAAACGCCCCGCCCCGAACACCGCCGCAGCGGCTGCATTCGGCGCCGCGGCATGCTAACTACACCGTCAGCCGGCCAGGGAAACCCGATTCTGGTGTTGCGGAGCCAGCCTTGCGCGACCGGATCCCTGACCGTCGAGCGCCGTTGCCGCAATTCGATCGTGCGAAAGTGCCGACCCCCATGTCCCGTCTGATCTATGTCATCAACGGTCCCAACCTCAACTTGCTGGGCAAGCGCGAGCCGCACATCTATGGCTCGGAGACGCTTGCCGACGTCGAGGCTGATTGCCGCAAGGCCGGCGCCGACCTCGGCTTCGACATCCGGTTTCTGCAGTCGAACCGCGAATACGAGATTATCGACTGGATCCACGAAGCGCGGGAAGCGGCCGGCGGCATCGTCATCAACCCGGCCGCCTTCACCCATACCTCGGTGGCGATCCTCGATGCGCTGAGCGCCTGCAGCTGCCCCATTCTCGAGGTGCACATTTCCAACGTGCACAAGCGCGAATCCTTCCGGCATCAGTCCTATGTATCGCTGGTGGCATCCGGGGTGATCGCCGGCTTCGGCACGCAAGGCTATACGCTGGCGTTGCAGCGCATGGCCAAACTGATGCCCGCCGCCTCGGCTGGGCCGGACGAGACGCCCGGCACCGACTGAGCCGCGCAAGGTTGCCGCCGGCCCGACCTGAGCCGACGGCGGAGAACGGAAACCGCACGGTCCGGCAGGACCCCTCGGACCCACGACTGGATCGCCGTATGCGCCTTCTCGTTGTCCACCGCATCAACTACCGGAAAGGCGGGGCCGAGGGCGTCTTTCTCGATCATCTGCAACTGTTCCGCGACATGGGCTGGGAGTGCGCCGAATTCACCATGGCGCATCCCGACAACCTGCCATCGCCGTGGGAGAGGTATTTCCCTCCGTATTTCGAAGCGGGCGAAGGGGGGCTCGTCGAACAGCTCGCCCAGGTGCCGCGCTTTCTGCATTCCCGCGAGGCGGCCGAGCGGTTTGCCCAGCTCATCGCCGACTTCAAGCCCGACGTCATCCATATGCACGGGCTCTACCAGCAGCTCACGGCCTCGGTGATGGCGCCGGCGAAAGCCTCCGGCGCGCCGATCGTCTTCACCCTGCATGATTTCAAGCTGATCTGTCCGAACTACTATTTCTACAACAGCCACGACGGCGTGTGCGAGCGCTGCAAGGGCGGCCGGCAGTGGAACGTGCTGCTGCGCCGCTGTTCGGGCGTTTCGGTCGGCAAGGACGCGATGCTGGCGCTCGACGGTCTGGTGCAGTGGTACGGCGGGGCGGTGAGGAAAGGCGTCGATGCCTTCGTCTGCCCGAGCCGGTTCCTGCAGGCGAAGATGAGCGAGCACGGGTTCGATCCCGCCCGGCTCGCCTATGTCCCGAATTTTTTCGAGACCGCGGACGACGCGCCGGTCGACCCGTCGGCGGTTGCCGACATCGAGGCGCGCTACGGCCGGTTCGCACTGTATTTCGGCCGACTGTCGCGCGAAAAGGGGCTCGATGTGCTGATCGAGGCCGCCCGCATCGGCCGGTTCCGGCTGGTCATCGTCGGCGACGGGCCGCAGCGCGCCGAACTCGAAGCGCGGGTCAGGGCCGAGGCTATCGACGCGCATTTTCTCGGCTTCAAGCGCGGCGCCGATCTGTGGGCGCACGTCGCGGCGGCTGCCGTCATCGCGCTGCCGTCGATCGCCTACGAGAATGCCCCGAAGGCGCTCTTGGAAGCGCAGGCGCGCGGCAAGATCGTCGTCACCTCGGCGATCGGCGGTCTGCCGGAACTGATCGTCGATGGCGAGACCGGCTATCTGGCACGGCCTGCCGATGCATCCGACGTCGCGGAAAAGATCGGCGCCGCGCTGGCGCTGTCGCCGCAGACGACCGCCGTCATGGGCGACCGGGCGCGGGTGCGCGTCACCGCCGATTTCACCCGCCAGCGCTACTATCGCGACATGGTCCGCCTCTACGAGGAGCTGGTCGCCCGCCGGCGCTGATGCCGGGCTTCCCGGTTCAGCCGGCCGGCCGGGCGTAGCGGGCGATGACGGCTCGGACCAGGCCGACTTCGCGCGGGAACAGCATCGCCAGCAGCGCCGCATAGGCGAGCCCGCCGGTGGCGATGGCGCCGACAAGACCGGCGATGCCGACCGGCCAGGGAACCAGCATCACTGCCGCGCCCATGCCGGCCGAGGCGACGCCGATGCGGACGATGATGCTCGGAAACAGCGGCAGACCGTGGAGCGCCGCTACCGTCTGGCAGATGACCGCGCCGACCAGCGCGCCGACCAGACAGCCGAAGGCCGCCCCGGCGATGCCGCCGACTTTGAGACCGACGACGGCGCCGACGACGTGCAGCACCGCATCGCAGATGTTGAGGATCAGCGTCAGGTCGGTGCGCTTCAACAGGAGGAACGCCTGGTTGGCGCCATGCATGGAATAGTTGCGCACGGCACCGGCCGCCGCGCCGATCGGGAACATCACGATGGTCACGGCACGGAACGGCTCGGCGATGACGAGGTCGACCAGCCCCTGGCTCACGGCATAGGCGCCGACCGCCATCGGGGTCAGAAAGCCGAGAATGAGCATGCCGTTGTGGGCGACCTGACGCAGCGCCTCTTCCGTCTCGCCGTCCTCCAGCCGCTTCACCGCCAAGGGAAACGCCGCGGCAGTGACGAGCGAGGCCCCGACCGCGGCGATGCGCTGCCCGAGCCCCCAACCGACGGACAACAGGCCGAGTGCCTCGGCGCCGGCGAGATTGTCGACGACGACGCGCACGCCGTTCATCGACACCCAATAGGGCAGGCTGCCGGCGATGAGCGGGGCGCAATAGGCGAAGGCGCTGGCGATCAGCGCGCGATCCGGCAGCATCGGCCGCGCCGCGACGCCAAGCCGCCTGAGCACGATGATAAGTCCGAGCCCTTGCGCAACCGTCATGGCGCCGATGACCGAGCGCGGATCCGGCCCGAATTCGGAGAGCGCCCAGAACGACAGGGCCGAGCCGACCAGCGGCCCGGACAATTGCCCGACGGTGTAGGTGGCGATCGCCTGTTCCGCCCGGCAGATCTCGCCATAGTGGCTGAGCGCGCCGCGCACGACGAGGAACAGCGCGGTGAGGATGGCCAGCGACGGTGTGATCTCGACGCTGATCGAGCCGAGAATGACGAAGGCGACGATCACCTGGATCGCCGAACCGTTGAGGACGAAGGCGAGATCGTGGCCCTGCAGCCGGTTGCCGAGCCTGGCACCCAACTCGCCGCGGAAGCGCAGCATGTAGGACGACCACCAGCCGAGCGAGAACACGAAGGCGAGATCCTGCGCCGCGATCAGATAGGTGACGACGCCATAGGCGACCGAATCCATCTGGTGCGTCCACACGACCGCCGCGATGAACTGCAGCAGCGGCCCGAACAGCTGCGCCGGCAGATAGAGAAGCGTTTGGCGAAGGAGCATGCGGTGGGGATCTCGGATCGTCTAGAGCGGGATGATTTCAGATGGATCGCAGATGCGATTCCATCTGAAATCATCCTGCTTTATCAAGAGTTTAGAGCGCTGATTCAGCTGTCGCATGTTGCCATGCGACAGCATCGCGCTCTCGGACTGCCGAGTATGCCGTCAAACCGTTAAATTCGTCTGTTTCGTGCCGGCCTCAAGCCGTCTCATCGGGCGCGGCGGCATCACGATCGCTTGTCGACGGCCGCGCTTCGCCCCGGCCGCCGCTTGTCGACGGCCGCGCTTCAATGGTGGCGATGAGCACGACGAACTGCACCAGCGATTGCGTCTTGACCGACAGCGAGGCCGAACTCGCCGAGACCGCGAAGTAATAGCCGATGAGCCACAGCGATTGCCGGCTGCCGATGCGCCAGAGGTCGCCGGCAAACGCGGCGAGCCCGAGGAACAGGATCAGCGACACCAGCACGCCCGATTGCAGGAAAAAGCCGATGATGAAGCTCTCGATGCCGGCGAACGAGCCTTCGATCCACATGGATTCGGTCAGGACCTCCTGATCCGGTCCCAACAGCAGATCGTGCAGTGAGAAGCTCGCCAGGATCCGGAGCATGGCGACGCGGGTGGCGGCGCTGCCGGAATCGTCGGAGAAGCGCTCGACCATCCGGTCGAACAGGCCGGCCTGGAAGGCGGCGATCAGGCCGGCGATGGCGATCGGCACGGCGACGACGATGACCGCGGCGATGCGGGCGTCGAACCGTTCGCCGCAGAGCACGCGCAGGAACCGCTGGCCGAGCGACACGGCGATGATGCCGAGCGAGATGACCAGCGCGGTACGCCCGCCGAAAGCGACGAGGCCGGCGAGTTGCAGTCCCATCATGGCCAGCCGACCCCAGGCGGGGATTGCCCGGTCGGCGCCGAAGTGGAGGGCCAGCAGATAGAGGCCGGTGATCATCGCGTTGTCGAGCGGGTGGCCGAGAAGCGCGGTGGCGCGCCAGTCCCATGAGATCACTTCGCCGCTGACGGTGAACGGCGTCAGCCGCAGCCCGGTCGCCACCTCGGTGATGCCAATCAGCGCATTGGCGTTGAGGACGAGATGGACGAGCGTGGTGAGCAGCCGGTGCTGCGCCTCCGACAGGTCAGCGACCAGCATGAGCATGATGACCGGCGGCATGAACGTGTCGAGCCGGGTGGTGATGGGCGTGTGCTGCACGAGCACGGTCCAGGCGAACAGCAGCCCCAGGATCGGCACGAACACGATCAGGCTCGGGAACCGCCGCGCCGTACCGAGCACGAATTCGATCGGCTGGGCCTTGGCGACGAAGTAGGTGGCCAGGGCCATGACCGACAGGTAGGTCGAGGGATGGATCTTGGTGAGCGGGCTGCCGCCGGCCTCGTCATAGGGAATGTTGAACGCCGTCAACAGCATCGAGGAGATGAGGAAAGGCGTGAGCGCGGCGGCGAACACCAGGACGATCGCCAGGGCGCCGAGCCGGCCCATTGGCTCGCGCCCCGATGCCTCCTGCTCTGACCTGTCGCGTTCACAACCTGTTGCCGCAGTCACCTGCACGTCGCATCTCCCTCCGGGCCGGCCGGCCGACCGCACCATGCTCTCCGCGCATCTGGCCGGTCAGGCCGCGCTCACGCCACCGCCGGGTAGGTATCGGCGGCATGTAGCGGCAGCCGGCGGAGCCGTCCGGCGGCATCGATCACCAGACAGGCATTGGCGATGCCGGCAAAGGCGACGACGTCGTTGCCGACCGCCGGTCCGTCGACGATGACCGTATTGATGGTGCAGGCGACGAACGGCCGTTCAGCCACGTCGTCCGCCTGTTCTGCCTCGGCGTCCTTCTGTGGCAACACGAACACCGCACCCTCGCCCTCGCCGGGCAGCCCGGAGACCGCAAGTTCGACCCCGTCGAAGGCGATCGTCGCCGGCACGCCCTCTTCCTCGGCCAGCTGCGTCAGCCGCCGTTCGCTCTGATCGCCGTCGACCAGCAGCACGGCGTGGCCCTCGAGTGCGGCGCGGCGGGCGATCGACAGGGCGAATTCGGTGGTCAGTCCGGTCGGAGCCTCGGCCGTCAGCAGCAGCCGGCACTCGGCGCCGTCGCCGAGGTCGAGCATCAGGTCGTTGATCGTCTGTTCGGGATCGAGCGTCGCCTCGCCGACCGCGGTCAGGTCGAGTGCGGCGGTCGGCAGGTCGTCGTCATCGGCCGGATACTCGTAGGCCATTTCGTCCTCACGCTCTGTCACATCGTCTTCGAAGATCAACTGAGCCGCACGGCTATCCGGGAGCAGTTCGGGCAGCGACGCGGGCAGCGGCTCGGGCTCGACCGCGACGGCCGGCGCTGCGATTGCCTCTTCGACCGGCAGCGGGATGCTCTCGGTGACGGCTTCCGCCGGGCCGGTCGGCGGATGCGCGAACCCGGTCGATTCAGGCGGCAGGGTCGGTGCATCGATCTGGGCGACGACGGCGAGTGCGGCCGGCGACGCGATCTGACCTTCGGTCTGAAATTCGTGCACGTCCCAGGCGGCTGGTTGACCGGCCGCAACCTCGTCCGGCTGGGCGGCGGGCGTCACCCAGGCCGAGGCCGGCGGGATAGGGTCGGTTGGAATCGGCTCCGGCGCGGTTTGCGGTTCTGCCGAGCCAAGTTCGCCGCGGAAGTCGCGGTGGCGGCGCGCCTCGATCCAGGCGCGACGCCGGTCGTCTTCCGACTGCGGCGGCGGCAATGGCGCATCGGTGCGTGGCCGGCCGGGCGCCGGTCCACCCGGCGGACCTTTGGTCGGCCCCCCAGCCGGACCTCTGGTCGGCCCCCCAGTCGGATCTTGTGTCGGCGCTCCTGCCGGAGCTTGAGCCGGCTTCTGCGGCAGCTTGGCGCGCGGTTGCAGCCGCGAGCCCGGTTCGAGGAAGCGCAGGCGCCTGGCCCTCGGCCGGTCGAAGGCGACGGCGACGGCGATGCCGAGGCTGAGCCCGCCGCCGACGGCGACGAGCAGCGCAGCCATCACCTTCGGGCTCGATGGTTTCGACGGCACTGACGCCGGCGACAGAATGCGGGCATAGGGGCCGCCGACGATGTCGCGCTGCACCGATTCCGACGCGCGCAGGTATTTCTCATAGTTGACCCGCGCCGAATCCGCCTCCCGCTCCATCTCCTTCAGCTTCAGCTGCACCTCGTTGGTGGCGGTCGTCTGAGTGTCGAGCGTGCCGACGCGCGTCTGCGCCGCCGCCTCGTTGGCCTTGGCGACGCGCACCTCGTTGGCGAGCGCTGACGCCACGCGCTGCATCTCGTTGGTGATCTGCTGCTTGATCGCCTGCAGCTGTTCCTGGATGTCGAGATATTCGGGGTGGCGTACGCCGTACTTCTGCGAGGCGGCGGCTTCGCGGCGGGCGAGATCGGAATACTGCACGCGCAGCTGGCGGATGACGGTCGAGTTGATGGTGTCGTAGGTGCCGTCGAGCGCATGGCCGGAGGCGATGATGTCCTTGACCTGGTCGGAGCGCGACTGCGCCTCGGCCGTCTTGGCCCGGGCGGCGACGAGGTCGCGGTTGGCTTCCTGCAGCTGCTGCTCGTGGTCGAGCGTGCCGCCGACGGTGACGAGCCCGTGCTCGGCCTTGTACGTCTGCATCTTCTGCTCGGCGATCTGCACCTTGCTGCGCAACTCGGACGAACGCTGCAGCGCCCAGTCGGTCTGTTGGCGCACCAGCGCATCGCCCGAAGCGCGCTGCTCGTCGAGGAAGGCGCGCGCGACCGCATTGGCGAGCCGCGCCGCCTTGCCGGGGCTGGAGCCGCGCACGTCGATATCGACCACATAGGTGCGGTCCGGCCGGCGCACCGCGATGCGCTGCGACAGCCCGTCGACGATCTGGTCTTCGGGCGCGCCGGCAATCTTGCCGCGGTCGATGAGCTTGACGAGCGGATCGAGCAGCCCCGGACTGCGCTCGTGCGGGGCAAATTCCGGATCGGTCTCCAGCCCTTCCGCCGCCACGACGCGACGCAGCACCGCATCCGACGTCATCACCTTGACCTGGCTTTCCACCATCAGTGGATCGGGGGTCTGCGGCAGCGCCTGCTGGTCGGAGCCGATTGGAACACGCTCGCGCGGATCCAACAGGATGGTGACGGTCGACGTATAGGACAGCGGTGCAAACAGGACGTAGACAAGCGCGAGGGCGAGCGAGACGAGGGTGATCGCGGCGATGGCGGAGAGGTGGCGTGCCAGAATCGCCACGAAGCCGCCGAGATCGACGGAGTTGCGCTCGCGCACCCCGGTCAAGGGTGCGGGCCCGCGCCTATCGCTGCTCTGATCTGACATCGACGCGACTCATAGGTTGAGGACACGACAAGCCCGGCAAACCCGGGCCGGATCGGTAACCAGACGATAAACACTCGTGGTTAATAAAGTATTCGGCGGGCGGCCGATCGGCGGCCGATGCCGCCCCAAGTCTAGACACGACAGCGACTTGACGGTCGCGAGATGAGGCGATGTCGATGAGTGACAGGATCTTCCGGGCGATCGGCGTGATGAGTGGAACGTCGATGGATGCGATCGACGTGGCGCTGATCGAGACCGACGGCGAGCGCATCTCGAAAACCCGTCCCGGCCTCGCCGTTCCGTATCAGCCGGAGCTGCGCGCTGCCCTCGGCGGCCTCGTCGCCGATCGCGTCCGTGCCGCGTCCGATCCGGTCGAGGCGATCGAACGGGCGGTGAGCGAGGCGCATGCGGCCGCCGTCGAGGCCTATATGGCGCGGGAGGGATTGCGGCCGGCGGATGTCGACCTCGTCGGCCTGCACGGACAAACCGTCTATCACGATGTCGCCGCCCGGCTGACCCGGCAATTGGGGCTCGGGGCTGAGGTCGCCCGCCGGCTCGGCATCGATACGGTCTACCGCTTCCGCCATGCCGATGTGGCGGCTGGCGGCCAGGGCGCTCCGTTCGCGCCGCTCTATCACCGCGCGCTCGCTCGCGATTTGCCCAAGCCGCTGATGGTGCTGAACCTGGGCGGCGTCGCCAACGTCACCTGGCTGGGAGAGGATGCCGACGCCGTCGTCGCCTTCGATACCGGGCCGGCGAGCGCGCTGATCGACGATTTCGTCGCCAGCCGCACCGGCGCGGCCTTCGACCGCAATGGTGCGCTGGCGGCGAGCGGGACGGTCGATCGGGCGATGCTCGCCCGCTTCCTGCAGCATCGCTATTTCGGGCTGGTGCCGCCGAAGTCGCTCGATCGCAATGATTTCCACCGGCTGACGCGCGAGGTGGAGGGCCTTGCCGATGCCGACGGCGCCGCGACGTTGATGGCCTTCACGGTGGAGAGCGTCGCGGTTTCGGCCAGCGCCGTACCGGCCTCGCCGAAACGCTGGCTGGTGACCGGCGGCGGCCGGCACAATGGCGCGATGATGGCGGCGTTGCGCGCCCGCCTCGCCGTCGCCGTCGATGCGGTGGAGGCGGTCGGCTGGGACGGCGATTTCCTCGAAGCGCAGTGCTTCGGCTATCTCGCGGTGCGCTCGTTGCTGGGGCTGCCGTTATCGCTGCCGGGCACCACCGGCGTTCCCGGGCCAATGACGGGCGGCGAGCTGATGCAGGCGCGCTGACGGGCGGCGGGCGGCCAGCAGCGCACGGGCCGGGCCGGCAACGCCGTGAGGGCAGCTCAATTGGGCCAGCCGGTCCACACTTCGCCGACCTGCTTCCTCGCCTGCATATGCCGGCGGGCGTGGTTGATGCTGTCGACGGCAAGCAGTCTGCCCTCGCCGATGTAGGCGACGGAAAACGCGCCGGTCTCCGGGGTGCCGTCGATTTCGATGCTGTCGTACCCTTGGCTCAGGCCGACGATCTGCAGCTTGGTGTCGTACTGATCCGACCAGAACCAGGGCACCGGATCGTAGTGTACCGGCTGGCCGAGCATGGCGAGCGCCGCGGTCTTGGCCTGCTCGATGGCGTTCTGCACGCTTTCCAGCCGGATAGAGCGGCTGAAGCGGTCGGAATGGAAGCGGGCGCAGTCGCCGGCGGCGAACACGTCGCGGGCGCTGGTCTTGGCCTCGGTGTCGACGATGATGCCGTCGCGCACCTCGATCTCGGCGATTTCGGCGAGCGTCGTCTCCGGGATGGCGCCGATGGACAAGAGGATGAAGTCGGCCGGCACCCGCGTGCCGTCCGACAGCACCACCGCCTCGGCCCGCTCCTCGCCCTCGACCGCGACGACATTGCTGCCGACCCGCAGTTCGACGCCGTGGTCGCGATGGAGATCGGCGAAATAGCGCGCGACGTCGGGGGCGACGACGCGTCCGAGCACCCGCTCGGCTGCTTCCAGCACGGTCACATGCATGCCGAGGCTGCGGGTGATCGCCGCCACTTCGAGCCCGATGTAGCCGCCGCCGATGATGACGACGCGGTTGCCGGGCTTCAGATCGCGCCGCATGCGCGCCGCATCGAGCATCGACCTGAGCGTGACGACGCCGGGCAGGTCGATGCCGGGGATCGACAGCGGCCGAGCCCGCATGCCGGTGGCGATGAGGAGCTTGTTGTAGTTGAGCACCGAGCCGTTCTCGAGCCGGAGGCGGTGATGCTCGCAATCCAGCTGGGTGGCCGCCACGCCGATGTGCAGCTCGACCTCGAGTTCGGCGTAGAGCGAAGCCGGGCGCAATAGCAGCCGCTCTTCATCCGTCTCGCCGGACAGGAACTTCTTCGACAGGGGCGGGCGCTGATAGGGCAGGTGCGGTTCGGCGCCGACGAGCGCCAGCGCGCCCCGATACCCGCCGTGCCGCAACGTCTGGACAGCCTGCGCGCCGGCCTGCCCGGCACCGACGATGATGATGGGAAAGCTCATGGATGAGGTGAAGCTCCGACTTCCGCAGGTCGCCGGCCCGCCCGCCGGCTGACGTTGTCCCGTGCCTCCGCCCGACGGCCTGAGATGGTCGAGTCAGCCGTGAACGTCGCTCGGGTTGGCAACGTATAGACGCCCGGCATCTCGTTGTTAATGCCTATCTTCAATCCGCCCCGGCGAGCGGCGCGGCGTGTGTCATCTTAGTAAAGATCGGGACGCCAACCGCCACCCAGGTTTCGCATCGGGCCGCTAGGCTTGCCGCGTTGACGACACTCGCCCTTTCTGACCTAAAGTTGTCGGACAATGGTGCATTACCACCCAGGAGGCGTCATGTTCGTTGTGATCAATCCGATCCGGGTCCTGGCCATCCGCTTGTGGATGGCGGTCGCGGCCCTCGCCGGAATCGGCATCCTCGCCTACGACATCGTCCGCATCCGGTTCGATCGCAGCGTGGCTTTCGCCGATGGGCTCAGGACTTATCTGTTCGTCGCCGCCAACCAGCGTCGCCTGTTCGACGTGCTGCGCTTCTTCCAGCCGATCCTGGTGACGAAGACGGTGCTGGTGAAGACCTACGCCTCCATCGGCACGGTGATGCTCACCCGCTACGACGACTGCGAGGAAGTGATTCGCCGCGAGTCCGACTTCGAGAATGTCTACGAGCCGATCATGCGCGACATCTGCGGCGGCAACAATTTCTTCCTCGGCATGCAGGATACGCCGGAATACACCCGGGACGTCGCCAACATGCGCAAGGCGGTCCGCCGGGAAGACCTCCAGGGCCGGCTGGTGCCGTTCGTCGCCGACCTGGCCGAGTCGATCGTGGCGGAGAGCCGCGGCCGGCTCGACGTCGCCAAGGATCTGACGCTGGCGATCCAGGCGAAGATCTCCGCCGATTATTTCGGCGTCCCCGGCCGCAGCCCGGAAGAGCTGTGCGAGTGGACGACGGTCCTGTTCTGGTACGCCTTCTACAATCTCGACATGCACGATCACCTGACGCGGCGGGCGCACGAGGCGGCCGAATTGCTCGCCGCCCACATCGACCTGATCATCGCCACGCGCAAGGCGTCCGGCGACGCACGCGACGACGTCATCGGCCGCTGCCTGAAACTGCAGGCGGCCGGCGTCGACGGCATGGACGATGCCCATATCCGCACCGATGTCATGGGGCTGCTGATCGCGCTGATCCCGACAATCTCCAAGGCGACGGTGCAGGCGCTGGCACAATTGATCGACCGGCCGGATGCCCGCGCCGCCGCCCGCCTCGCCGCGCTCGAGGGCGACACCAAGGGCGTCGCCGCCCATATCTTCGAGGCCATGCGCTTCGATCCGTTCAGCCCGGTCATCTTCCGCCGCGCCGTCACGGACAGCGTGATCGCCGCTGGCACCTGGCGACAACGGCGGGTGCCGAAGGGCTACATGGTGCTTGCCGTCAATCTCGCCGCCATGTTCGATCCGGTGGCAGTCGCCTCGCCCGGCCGCTTCGTCGCCGGCCGCCCATGGCAGCTCTACATGCTGTGGGGCTTCGGCCGGCGCATGTGCTTCGGCACCTACATCAACACGGCGGTGATCCCGGCGGTGGTGGCACCGCTGTTGCGGCAAAAGGACCTCAGGCGCGCCGAGGGGTCGGCCGGCCAGATCGACGGCGACGGCTCGCCGTTCCCGGCGCATTTCGTCGTCGAGTTCACGCCGGCCTGACGGCGAGGTGCCGACGCCTGCTGTGTCCAGGTCGCAGCGATCCCGGCGAAAACGGCCGGCGCAACCCGTTGCAACGGCAGCTTGTCCCGCGCCGATCGACCGAACCGCCCGGCGGGGAGCGGGATGCGGCGGCAGTACACTTTCGGCGAAGACCGCCGGGAGCGGCCTGTCTGCGACTTGTACAGTGCGCGACTGTTGGCGCACTGTACGTCGGTCCTACTCGACCAAGGAGATGCGATGAGCCCGTCCGATCCGAGCGGCTTGCCGGAGCCGCGCAAAGCGGGCTCTTTTAGCCGGCCACCCAGCGACCGCCGCCGGCTGCACGGCGCCATCGCGCATCAGATCGCCCTCGACATCGTCAGCGGCGCCTATCCGCCGAGATCGGTGCTGCCGAACGAGGACGATTTCAGCCGGGCGCTCGACGTCTCGCGCTCCGCCTATCGTGAGGCCATCCGCATCCTCAGCGCCAAGGGGCTGGTCGAGAGCCGTCCCAAGGCCGGCACGCGCATCACCGACCGCTCGCAGTGGAACCTCGTCGATCCCGACGTGCTCGCCTGGCACTTCGAGGCCGGCCCGCCCGAACGCTACGTGCAGCACTTGTTCGAGCTGCGTCGGATCATCGAGCCGCGTTGCGCGGCGCTGGCGGCCGAGCGCCGCACCGAAGCGGATCTGGAGCGGATGCGCACGTCACTCGCGCTGATGGCGCGGCACACGCTGCATGTGCCGGACGGGGCCGTCGCCGATCTCGCCTTTCACCAGGCCGTCATCGAGGCGACCAGGAACGAGGCGTTGATCTCGCTGTCGCCGGGCATCTCCACCACCATCAAATGGGTCAACCTCATCAAGTACGGTCGGACGACCGACAGCTTGAAGCGCGATCCGATCCCCGATCACACGGCGGTCTACGAGGCGATTCGCGACCGCGATGTGGCGGCCGCCGAGCAGGCGATGGATCACCTGGTGCGGCTGGCGCGCGACGATCTCGACAGCGTCCGATCTCCGGCGGACGCCGGCACGCTGCCCGACGCGCCGGGCTGAGCGGCCGGCACCACGCCCGAACCGCCGGCCCGGCGGCACAGGGGATGCCGCTTGGCGGCGCGCTTCACTCGAAGACGATCTTGGGAGCGGGCTTCGCGTGGGTGCCGGCGGCGAGCTGATCCCATACGGCCGAAGCGATCGACAGGTAGATCGCCGTCTGCGGGCTCTCCGGCGCCGAGACGACGATCGGCCGGCCGCTGTCGGACCGTTCGCGGATGTCCATGGTCAGCGGGACCTC
>JARLIU010000249.1 GCA_031291595.1 Ancalomicrobiaceae bacterium
CAACTGCGTCCAGACCGAAAGGAGAAAGCGATCGACGCGCTCTTGCCAGCTTAAGCCCAGCGATATAGATAATAATACGTAGTGAAATCCGAACGCTAGTTGTCACGGCGCGCGCAACTCTGGAACCGGTCGATGCCATGTCGGGATTGTTGAGCGTCGTAGAGCCCGTCTCGGCACTCAGGCTCATCTGTGGCGCGTTCTTCATTCCTCACATATTCGCCAAGCTTCAATTTCCCCCGCCGTTGCTCGATTTTTTCGAACAGGCAGGCCTGAGGCCGGCGCGGCTGTTCATGACAATGGCCCTGGTTCTGGAAGCGATTGCGGCAACAGCCTTGATTTTCAATCTGTTCACGCCGATCGCCGCCTTGCTTGCGGCGGCTGTGCTGACCGTAGCGACCATCTGCCTGTACCGGGTCCGCGGCCCGATTTGGATTTGGGATCGCGGCGGTTTCGAGTTTCCGGTGTTCTGGATTCTCGCCCTCATCGTCGTTGCCCGCCTGTCTTCGACCTGACGGCGAGATTTTGGATCATCGCGACCCGGTCGGAGCCGGGTCGTCAGGGACATCACCCAGCGAGGTTGCAATGTCGGAGAATACCAAACACACGTTTGTGGTCGGCGGGACGTCCGGACTCGGGTTTGCGGTCGCCGAGGCGGCGCATGCGCGTGGCGAAGAGGTCACGATCGCCGGTCGCGGCGCCGCGCGCGCCGCGGAAATCGCCAGCGCGATCGGTCCGGACGTGCGTGGGCTGCACCTGGATTTGGAAGACATGGCGTCGGTCAGCGCGGCTTTCGCCGACGGGCCGCCGATCGACCATCTGGTGATAACGCCGATCCATCGCGTGATGACGAGCGTGAAGGATTTCAATATCGCCGAGGCCAGCCGGCTGGCGCAGATCAAGCTGACGGGGTATGTCGCGACTGTCAGCGCGGCCCTGCCGCGGCTGAAGCCGACATCCTCGATCGTGCTGTTCGGCGGCCTCGCCAAGGCCAATCCCTATATCGGCTCCACCATGATTTCGATCGTCAACGGCGGCATCGTCGGGATGACGCGAACCATGGCGGTCGAACTGTCGCCCATCCGGGTGAACAGCATTTCTCCCGGACTGGTGCCCGATTCACCGTCGTGGGAACGCGCGATCAAGCACGGCGCAAACCCGGTTGTCGAAGCCATGGTGGCGCGGACGCCGTCGCGGCGTCTGCCAACGACGCAAGACGTCGTCCACGCCGTGCTGTTCCTGCTGGACAATCGTGCCGTCAACGGCATCGATCTGGAAATCGACGGCGGGATTCAGTGGGTGTGACGAGCGCACCGACCGCGCAACCGATAATCAGCATCAGCGGACCACCGCCCGGGTTCCCATTCCCACTGCGGAAGCGTCCCGGACGGCAGCCGTTCCCCGGTGGTCGACGCCAGACCTCGGGGCCGACGAATTCAGCCGGGGTGGGGCACCGCCTGCAGGAAGTCGAAATCGCATCCGTCCGTTGCGGACATGACGTGCTCCCGGTAGAGCGCGGCATAGCCGCGGGCCGGCTCATACGGCGCCACATCCGTCGGCTCGGCCGCACGCCGGGCCAGTTCGTCGGGCGCGACCAGGAGATCGATGCGTTTTGCCGCCGCACTGAGCCGGATGCGGTCGCCGTTGCGCACGAGGCCGAGCGGGCCGCCGACCGCCGCTTCCGGCGTCACGTGCAGCACGATGGTGCCGAAGGCGGTGCCGCTCATGCGCGCATCGGAAATCCGCACCATGTCCTTGACGCCAGCCCGCGCCAGTTTCTTCGGAATGGGCAGATAGCCGGCTTCCGGCATGCCCGAGGCACTCTTCGGTCCGGCGTTCTGCAGGACGAGCACGTCGTCGGCCGCGACGTCGAGGCGCGGATCGTCGATGCGCTGGGCGAGATCGTCGAGCGAGGAAAACACCACGGCCCGACCTTCATGTTCGAGCAAGTCCGGCGTCGCCGCCGCCCGCTTCAGGATGGCGCCGCCCGGAGCCAGCGTACCGGTCAAGGCGATCAGCCCGCCGCGGGCATCGATCGGGGCGTCGCGCGTCCTGACGATGGCGCGGTCGACGTAGCGGCCGCGTTCGCGGGCGATGCGCGCGCCGAGCGTTTCGCCGGCAATGGTCTGGCAGTCGAGGTTCAACAGCGGCTCCAGTTCGGCCATGACCGCGCTGATCCCGCCGGCAGCGTTGAGATCCTCCATATAGAAATCGCCGGTGGGCTTCAGATTGACCAGCACCGGCGTCTCGTCGGACAGCCGGTTGATCTCCGCCGGGTCGAGGACGATGCCGGCCCGCCCGGCGATCGCCGCCAGATGGATGACGGCGTTGGTCGAGCCCGACAGCGCCAGCAGCACGCGCAGCGCATTGTCGAACGCCGCGCGGGTCAGGATCTTCGCGGGAGTCAGTTGCGAACCGACGAGGCGCACCGCGAGCCGACCGGTCGCCTCGGCGACGCGCAGGCGGTCGGCATGGACGGCCGGAATCGTCGCCGACCCCGGCAGCGCAATGCCGAGCGCCTCGGCCATGCAGGCCATGGTGCTGGCCGTTCCCATCACCGCGCAGGTGCCGGCGGTGACCGCCAGATTGCCCTCGACGGCGTCGATCTCCGTCGCGTCGATCTCGCCGGCGCGATAGCGGCTCCAGAAGCGACGGCAATCGGTGCAGGCGCCGAGCCGCTCGCCCTTGTAGCGGCCGGTCGACATCGGGCCGGTCACCAGTTGGACGGCGGGCAGGTCGGCGGAGACCGCGCCCATCAACTGCGCCGGCACGGTCTTGTCGCAGCCGCCGATCAGCACCACCGCATCCATCGGCTGGGCGCGGATCATCTCCTCGACGTCCATCGCCATCAAGTTGCGGTATTTGAGACTGGTCGGGCTCAAAAATACCTCGCCGAGCGACAGGACCGGAAACTCCAGCGGCAGCGCGCCGGCGGCCAGGACGCCGCGCTTCACTGCCTCGACCAGTTCGGGCACTCCCCGGTGGCAATTGTTGAAGCCGGACGGCGTCGTGCAGATGCCGACGATCGGCGCATCGAGCAGTTCGTCGGAATAGCCCATCGACTTGGCGAACGACTTGCGCAGGTAACGCGCGAAGTCCCGGTCGCCGTAGTTCGTCAGTCCGCGGGCGAAGCCCCGCGCCGATCTGTCGTTGGCGTCCATGATGCTGTCCCTCAGGTGGACCGGTTGAGCCGGTGGCGGATGTATTTGGCTTCGAGGTAGTCGGAGAGGCCGAGCGAGCCGCCTTCGCGACCGTGGCCGCTGTGGCCGACGCCGCCGAAGGGAGCTTCCGCCGTGGCCAGCAGCACCTCGTTGATGCCGACCATGCCGGCCTTGAGGCCGCGCGCGGTGCGCTCGGCGCGCTCGGCATCCGGCGTGAACACGTAGGCGGCGAGGCCGAACGGCAGGCCGTTGGCGCGCTCGATCATGGCGTCCTCGTCGACAAACCCGACGATCGGCGCGACCGGGGCGAACGGTTCCTCCTGCATGATGCGGGCGCCGTCGTCGACGTCGGCGATGACCGTCGGCTCGATGAAGTGGCCACGGTTCAGATGCGCCGGCCGGCCGCCGCCGGCGAGCAGCCGCGCCCCGCGGGCACGGGCATCGGCGATCAGCTCGAGCGCGGTTTCGAGCGCCGACCGGCGGATCATCGGGCCCATGCTGACGCCGTCGACCAGCCCGTCGCCGACCACGATCGAGGCCGCGACGGCAGCGAAGGCGTGGTCGAACGCCGGCCGGATCGACTCGTGCACGTAGAACCGGCTGGGCGAGATGCAGACCTGGCCGCAGTTACGGAATTTTGCCGCCGCCAGCAGCTGCGCCGCGGCGATCGGATCGGCATCGGCGTGCACGATCGCCGGGGCGTGGCCGCCGAGTTCCATCGAGGTGCGCTTGAAATCGGCGGCACACTGCGCCAGCACCTGTCGGCCGACGGCAACCGAACCGGTGAGCGACACCTTGCGGATGATGGGCGAGGCAATCAGCTCGGCCACCATCGGCGCGGCCGGGCCAGTCAGCACGTTGAGGGTTCCGGCCGGCAGGCCGGCGTCCATCAGCGCCTCGGCGAGCGCGAAACAGGCGCCGGGCGCCTCGCTCGCCGGCCGCGCGATCACGGCGCAGCCGGCGGCGAGTGCGGCGGCGATCTTGCGCGCCGGCAGCAGCGCCGGGAAATTCCAGGCGGTGAGCGCGAGGCAGACGCCGACCGGCTCGTAGACGACGCTCATCCGTTCGCCCGGCTTGCGCCCGGGGATGAGCTGGCCGTAGCTGCGCTTGGCTTCTTCCGCATACCATTCGAACTGGTCGGCGGCGGCAAGGGTCTCGCCGCGGGCCTCGGCCAAGGGCTTGCCGGTCTCGGTGCTCATCAGCCGGGCAATGTCCGCGACGCGATCGCGCATCAGGCCAGCGGCACGGGCGAGAATGCGGGCGCGATCCCAGGCCGGGACGTCGCGCCAGCGTTTGAAGGCCGCCTCGGCGGCGGCGAGCGCAGCGGCGACATCGGCGCTGCCTGCCGCCGGTACGCGGCCGACCGGCTGCTCGGTGGCGGCCGAGACCACCGCCAGGCTGGCGCCATCGGCGGCCGGACGCCACGTGCCATCAATCAGCAGACCGAAGCGATCGTACATGGCAGCCCTCCTCAAATGATCTGGCGCAGGTAGCGCGCCTCGACGTCGGCGACCCAGTTGCCGACGTTCCAGGCGCCGTAAGTGCCCATGCCGCCGGCCGCCGCGTCGCCGTCATAGACAGGCACATGCACCAGCGACAGGCCGGGATGGGCATAGGCTTCGGCGAGCGCGGCCTTGAGCTCGGTTGCCGTCGCGCCGCCGAACACCGCGTGGACGCCTTTGACCGCCGAGGCCAGGCGCACATAATCGACTTCCACGCGGTCCGACGTCAGAAACTCGGCGCCGTACTGGGCGCGCTGCAGGTTGGTAATGGCCGCCATCCGCCGGTTGTCGAACAGCACGATCATGGCGTTGAGCCCGTGCTCGACGGCGTCGATCAGCACCTGCGGGTTCATCATGAACGATCCGTCGCCGGTAAACGCGAGCGGGTAGGCCGGCCGGTCGGCGATGGCGCTGGCCATCAGGCCGCTGACGGCGAACCCCATGTAGGAGGCGCCGGATTCGGTGAAAGTATCGCCGGGCGCATCGTCCTCGACCAGTTGAAAGCCGTTGGCCTGGACGTCGCCGGCGTCGAAATACTTGATCGCGCCGACCGAGCGGGCGAAATCGGCGACGACGCCGATCGCTGCCGGCTGGGTCAGGACCGTCCTCCCCCAGGTCGCATCATAGAGCGGTGCGCCAGTCCGGCGGCTGGCGCGGAATTGCCGCCACTCGGCCTTGCGCTCGGCGCAGGCCTCGAGCCAGGTCACGCTTTCGGCTCCCGGCCGATACTGCGCCCGGTCGAGCGCCATCTCGAGCCGGGCGATGATGGCGGCGGCATCGCCGGTCAGGGCGAGCGTGCGGTTGTAGTGCTGCGCATCGTCGGGATCGGCATTGATGTTGATGACCGCGCGGGCGTTCGGATAGCCGATGCCGGAACAATCGGACTGGCACACCGCCCGCGAGCCGATCACGATCAGCAGCTCGGCCTCGCTCATGGCGAAATTGCCGGAGATCGAGCCCTTCGAACCGCCGACATGCATGTTTTGCGGGTGGGCGTCGGGCAGGACGCCGGTCGAGCCGGGCGACAGCACCACGGCCGCGCCGATGCGCTCGGTCAATCGGCGCACCGCGGCCGCCGCCCGGCGCGCGCCGCCGCCGGCCTTGAGGACGATGCGGGCATGGGCCGAAATCAGCCGGGCGGCGGCATCGTAGAGGCTGTCGGCGACCGGGGCCACCGGCTCGGCGGCGACCGGTTCCGGCAGGGTGGCGAGACTGAGGTCGAGGAGCTTCGGCTGGGTATTGATCGGTAACAGGAGATAGAACGGCTGCGGCCGGGTCGGATGGCGGACCGTGGCGATGCCCTGCCTCAACGCATCGCGCAGGGCTTCCGGTGTGTGCAACTGATACGTGCGGCCGAGCGCGCCGGTCAGCGCGGCGAAGGCGCCCTGGCCGCGGCGCGGCACCTGCTGCATGTTGTAGCCTTCGCCGAAGGTCGTCTCGTCGCCATAGAGATGCCAGACGCCGACGCCGTTGGAGGCGGCGGCCAGCGAGCCGGCGAAGGCCTGCAGCGCGCCGGGACCGATCGACGTCACCACGGCCGGGATCTCGCCGTAATGCCAGGCGAGCGCCGTGGCGGCGTGGGCCATCGCCACCTCGTTGCGGAAGTTGAAGGTCCGGGTCACGCCGGCAGCCTCGTACAGGCGCAGCACTTCGCCGATGGCGGTATTGCCGTGACCGAGCACGACGAGGTACTTGCGCACGCCCTGCCGCAATAGCCCCAGCACCAGGGCCTCGGCCAGCGTGACCCGGACGATCGGCGCGATCGCCCCGTGATCGAGCGCCGCATTGAGCCCGCCGGCCGAGGCTATCGCCTTGGCGCGGGCGAGGATTTCGGTGGAGGAACTGCCGGCCCCGGCGTTGGTCGTGTCCATCGGCGTGGTCTCTTCAGCGAAACGGGAAAGCATCAATAGGCCGGGCGGATATCGCCGCCGAGGCGGGCCGCGTCCTGGGCCGCGAGGGTGAAGGCGAGCACTTCGCGCCCTTCCGCTCCGGACAATCGCGGCGTGCCGCCGTCGCGCAGCACCTTGATGAAGTGCCGGGTCGACTCGACGAAGCTCGCCTCCCAACCCGTATCCATGTCGCTGTATCCGATCGTCTTGCCTCCGGTATGGAGCACCACCGGTGGCTGGTCGCCGAGGCGGCCGTGGCCGCGATTGATGGTGATGACGCCTTTCGAACCGGTGATCTCGATCCGGTCGTCCTGGGCATAATGCTCGGTGATGATGTCGAGTTCGGGCGAATAGACGACTTCGAGGCAACCGATGCGGCCCTCGGAGAAACGCCAGGAGATCAGCGCCGGCGCATCGAACAGGAAGCCGTCGGGAGCGCAGCTTTCGCCGATCCAGGCATGCACGGCTTCGGCGCGCCCCATGAAATGCCAGGCGAGCGCGAACTTGTGGTGCCCGTCGTCGAAGCACAGCGGCCCGCCACCACTTTTCGAGATGTCGGCGCGCCAGGCCTGCGCCGCCGGCGGAACCGCCCAGGCGGAGCGGCCGCGGCCGGGATTGCTCTTGATGCGGATTGACAAGGGGGTGCCGATCGCTCCGTCGTCGATCAGCGCGCGGGCCTGCATCACCGGCGGGTAGAAGATGAAATTCTCGAAAACCTTGAAGAGCTTGCCGGTGGTCGCGGCGCGCGCCACCAGATCGTCGGCCTCGGCGAGATCGAGCGTCATCGGCTTCTGCAGCGACACGTGCTTGCCTGCCGCCAAGGCAGCCGACGCGATCAGGTGATGCAGATGGTGCGGCACCAGGATCTCGACGGCATCGACTGCCGGATCGGCCAGAAGCTCGCGATAGTCGGTATAGATCCTGGCCCGTCCCACCCCCCAGGCGGCGGCGCGCGCGCGGGCGAGTTCGATGTCGACGTCGCAGATGGCGACGATCTCCGCGCCGGGGTTGGCGCAATACTCGATGGCATGCAGATCGGAGATGCGGCCTGCTCCGATGAAGCCGATCCCGATCCGTTCGACGCTCGCGGTCATTGTCTCATCCTGGTTCTGTGGCGAATTGGGCGCAGCGGTCGACGACAAGCTTGCCCAGTTCCTCCAATCGGGTCCGGTCGGTGCGCGCCGTCGGCCCCGAAACGCCGATCGCCGCCAGCATGACGCCGTTGGCATCCATCACCGGGGCGGCGACGCAGCGCACCCCGAGCGAAAACTCTTCATCGTCGACCGCGTAGCCGCGGGTGCGCGCACCGCGGATGTCCGCCTCGAGCGCCTCCCGGCTGGTCAGCGTACGGGTGGTGAACGCGGTCAGCTCCTTGACCTGCGCTTCGGGAGAGAAGGCGAGATAGGCCTTGCCCAGCGCGGTGCAGTGTAAGGGCGCCAGCGATCCGACGGGGTGGTCGACCTTCAGGGGGTGCGGCGAGGAGACCTCGTCGATGTACCAGACCTTGTCGCCGACCAGGACCGCGATGTGCGCGCACTCGCCCGACAGCCGGACCAGTTCCTCCAGCACCGAACGGCTGCGCTGACGCAGGCCAATCAGCCGTTCGAGCGGCTTCGTCGGCTGCACCCGCATCTTCGGACCGGGCACGAAGCCGCGCGAGCCGGAGCGCGTGACGTAGCCGGCATCGGTGAGCGTCAGCAGCAGCCGCGAGGCGTTCGCCTTGTCGATGCCGAAGCGTTCGGCGACGTCCAGATTGCGCACCGGCTGACCAGCCTCGGCAACAAAGTCCAGCACTTCCAGCCCCCTGAGCAGGGTTTGCACGACTCGCATCGATCAGCTCCCGTTGGTTCCATTCGATACGCATCGTAGCATATGTATCATATATGGCAACGTTCGTTGCCGATCGGCGCTTGTTGCGGGCTAGATTGCAGAATATGGGAGATATGGCAACAGCTATCTTGACATCGCCGTTGGATTCAGGGAAAAAGCGTACATGGGATACGTTACGTTGCCAATGCGGCAACATTCATCCCCAAAATCCAACGGGAGGATCATTCTGATGACGAGGCACTTCATCAAGCGGGCGCTCATGGCCGCTGCCGTCGCCCTGCCAACCGGCACCGGCGCCGCCCCGTCGTTCGCCGCGGACACCGTCACGATCTCGCACTACTTTACCGGTGAACTCGGACGGAAGGGCATCGAGGAGATTTTCGCCAAGTTCACCGCCGCGACCGGCATTGCGGTCAAGGACAGCCCGATCGGCCATGAGGACTTCAAGACGGGCATCCTCGTCCGTGCCGCCGGCAACAGCCTGCCCGACGTCTTCAGCTATTGGGCCGGCGCTCGCACGAAGTTCGTTGTCGATGCCGGCAACATCGCGCCGATCGATGCCGAGTGGGCCGCCTCCGGCCTCGACCAGATCGTCGAACCGGGGATCGTCAAGAACGCCAGCATCTATGGCGGCAAGCACTACCTCGTGCCGTTCGGCTACCACTATGCCGGCGTGTTCTATAACGCCAAGGTGTTCAAGGATGCCGGCATCACCCAGAGCCCCAAGACCTGGGATGAGTTCCTCGCCCTGTGCGCCACGCTGAAGGGCAAGGGCATCACGCCGATCGCACTCGGCTCCAAGGATCAATGGCCGGCGCAGTTCTGGTTCGACTATCTGCTGTTGCGCACCGCCGGCCCCGACTACCGCGCCAAGCTGATGGCCGGCGCCGCTTCCTACACCGACCCGGAAGTCAAGACCGCGATGCTGAAGTGGAAGGAACTGACCGACGCCGGCTACTTCCTGCCGCAGGCCAATGCCAGCACCTGGACCGAGGCTGCGGACAAGGTGGCGCAGGGCAAGGCGGCGATGACGCTGATGGGCACCTGGATCACCGGCTACTGGAATGGCATCGGCCTGAAGCCGGGCGCCGACTACGACTTCTTCCCGTTCCCGACGGTCAAGGCCGGCGTGCCCAATGCCGTCGTCGGACCGGTCGACGGACTGGTGATGTCGAAGACCGCCGCCAACAAGGAGGCGACCTGGAAGTTCATCGCCTATCTGATCACCAACACCGAGGTTCAGGCCAAGTGGGCCGCCGTGCAGGGCGCCCTGTCGCCGAACACCAAGGTCGACACCAAGACCTATTCCCCGGTGATGAAGCATGCGCTCGACGAGGTCGGCAAGGCCGACACCTTCGCCTTCAACTACGACCTCGCCACCACGCCGCCTATGGCGGAAGTCGGGCTCGCCATGTTCGCCCGCTTCATGGATGATCCTTCCGAGATCGACGACTACCTGAAGGACGTCCAGGCCAAGGCCAAGGATGTCTTTGCCAAGGCGCAGTAATCTGACGTGTCGTCGGGTCATCCACCGGTGGCCCGACGGCGTTTCGGGGAGCGACCCCCGCGACGAACAGCCGGCGGCAGGTGTCGTCCGGCCTCACGGCGTTCAAACCTCCGAGGATTTATGGAAAGCCACGTTCGGTTCTGGCGGGTGGTGTTGCTGGCGCCGCCGCTTCTCGTGTTCGGCCTGTTTGTCTTATGGCCGCTGGCCGACTCGTTCCGCTATTCGGTCACCAACTGGAACGGCTTTTCCGCCGATGCCGCCTTCGTCGGGTTGGAGAATTTCCGCAAGATCTTCACCGACGGGCTGTTCGCCAACGCCATCGTCAATTCCGCCATCTGGATGGCTGCCGCGCTGGTCCTGCCGACCGGCGCCGGCCTGGCGCTGGCCCTCCTCCTCGACAGCGGCGTGCGCGGCGCCGGCGTGTTCAAGTCGATCTTCTACCTGCCGATCTGCCTCTCCTCCGTTGTCGTCGGCCAGATCTGGATCTGGATCTTCCAGCCGGACTGGGGCCTCCTCAACACCGCGCTCTCGGCGGCGAGCGGCGAGACGTTCGGCTTCGCCTGGCTCGCCAAACCGGGCACCGCGCTCTACGCCGTGATCGTCGCCTGGTCGTGGCAGCAGACCGGCCTTGCCATGGTGATCTTTCTGGCCGGCCTGACCGCCATCCCACGCGACCTCCTGGAAGCGGCGGAAGTCGACGGCGTCGCCTACCTGAAGCAGATCAGCCACATCATTCTGCCCATGCTCAGACCGGCGACCGTCGTCGTCATCGCGCTCTCGGTGATCAACTCGCTGAAGGGCTTCGACATTCTCTACATCATGACGGGCGGCGGGCCGTTCAATTCGTCCGATACGCTCGCCATGTTCATGTACGACGAGTCGTTCAAGAAATACAAAATGGGCTACGGCAGCGCGATTTCCGTCGTCCTGTTCGTCATCACGCTGACGATCATCTTCGTCTACTTCAAGGAACTCAAGAAGATGGACGAGATCTACGAATGAGCGCCGCATCCGAGCACAAACACGTCGGCGATGGCTGGGGCGCCGTCACCTTCATCTGCCTGACGGTGCTGGCGCTCTTATTCCTGGCACCGACCATCGGCGTGCTGCTCAGCGCCTTCAAGTCGACCCGCGACATCGCGCTCGGTGATCTCTGGTCGCTGCCGCAAGCGCTCTATCTCGACAATTTCGCCGAGATCTTCGCCAACCCGTCGGTGCGGATCTATCTTGTCAACACGCTCCTGGTGACGGTGCCGGCCACTGCCGCATCGATCGCGCTGGGCGTTGCCGCCGGCTATGTGTTCGCCAAGCTGCCGTTCCGCGGCAGCGACCTGATCTTTCTCGGCGTCGTCTCCGGCATGTTCTTCCCGCCGCAGATCATCCTGATCCCGCTGTTCAAACTGTTCAACGCGCTCGGTCTCATCGACACCTTATGGCCGATGATCCTGATCCATTCGGCGATGGGCATCCCCATCTGCACGCTGCTGATGCGCAATTTCTTTTCGACCGTTCCCAACGCCTTGCGCGAAGCGGCGCTGTTGGAGGGCGTCAACGAATGGCAGATCCTGACCCGCGTCGCGCTGCCGATCAGCCTGCCGGCCTTGGCGGTGCTGGCGACGCTGCAGTTCACCTGGATCTGGAACGACTTCCTGTGGCCGCTGATCTTCACCCAGAGCGACGACAAGCGGACGATCATGCTCGGTCTGGTGTCGCTGCGCGGCCAGTATTCCGTTGCCTGGGGCGTGCAAGGGGCGCTGTCGATCGTCGCCAGCCTGCCGACCCAGGTCATCTTTCTGTTTTTCCAACGCTTCTTCATCCGCGGCATGACGATGGGCGCGGTGAAGGGCTGAAGGCGGTCCCACATGAGTGACGTGGCAATCGAGGCTGTGACCAAGACTTTCGGCGCGGTCAGTATCATCAAGGGCGTCGACCTCGCGATACCCACAGGCGAGTTCGCCGTGTTCGTCGGCCCGTCCGGCTGCGGCAAGTCGACCCTGCTGCGCATGATCTCGGGCCTGGAATCGGTCTCCTCCGGCACCATCCGCATCGGCGACGTCGACGTCACGCGCCGGCCGCCGGCTGAGGGCGGCACGGCGATGGTGTTTCAGTCGTATGCGCTCTACCCGCATATGTCGGTCAGCGAGAACATGTCGTTCGGGCTCAGGATGAACGGCGCGCCCAGGGCCGAGATCGAGCGGCGCGTCGGCGAGGCCGCGCGCATTCTGCAGCTCGAGCAATTGCTCGATCGCCGGCCGAAGCAGCTCTCCGGCGGCCAGCGCCAGCGCGTCGCCATCGGACGGGCGATCGTGCGCCACCCCAAGGTGTTCCTGTTCGACGAGCCGCTGTCCAACCTCGATGCCTCGCTGCGCGTGCAGATGCGCGTCGAGATTGCCCGGCTGCATCAGGAGATCGGCGCGACGATGATTTACGTCACCCACGATCAGGTCGAGGCGATGACGCTGGCCGACCGTATCGTCGTCTTGAACGCCGGCAAGGTCGAGCAGGTCGGAACGCCCTTGGACCTCTACGAGCGCCCGGCCAATCTGTTCGTCGCCGGCTTTCTCGGCCAGCCGTCGATGAACATTCTCGATGCCTGCGTGCACGCGGCGGATGGCACGCAGGTTTCGATCAGAGTGGCGCACGGGCCGCTGATCGGGCTCGAACTGGCAGCCGGCCACGGACTGGCGGCGGGCGAACCGGTCAAGCTCGGCATCCGCCCCGACGCGATCCGGCTGCAGCCGCGCGGGCGTGGCGAGATGCCGGCCGACGTGGAGATCGTCGAGCATCTCGGCGACGAGGTGATCGCCTATCTTCGGCTGCCGGGAACGCCCGAGGCCATCATCGCCAAGCTGGAGAAATCATCCGGCGTCCGGGTCGGCGATGCCTGCGCCATCGGCTTCGCGGTTCCTGAGCTGCATGTCTTCGGCACCGACGGTCTTGCCCGCACAAGGCTCGCCCATTCCGCTTGAACTCGAGCGCCCAGTCTCGTCGATGGTGCCGGCGACGTCCTCGATCGGGCAGTCTCTGGCAGCGCTGCCGCCCGCGTCGACCTGTGCGTCCGCGCGGGCGGCATCGACATGCGAAAGCCGGCCCGCAAGCGGGCTCGTTTCCGATGCTAGAGTCCCGCGGCTGCCAGACCGGTCTGCAGATCCTGCGGCGTCATGCACGGTGTCAGGGTAATCTTGCAGCCAATATGCATGAATTCTTCGGCAATCGCCGGCATCTGGTCGGAGCCGGTCATGTCGAAGACGAAGAAGCCGGCGCGCATGCCGTCGTCGACCGTGAAGTAGGTCGCCTCGGGTTTGAATTTCTCCACGAAGCCCATAATGGCCTTCTGCATGGCGCCGGCCTTCAACGCTTCGCTTCCCTTAAGCGGATCGATGGTAATTCGCAGCATCGTTCGCATTGGTTTCCCCTCCCAAAGTAATGGCACGGAAAGAAATAGCAGTCCGGCGCGGCGGATGATTGAAAAACATTGCGCCCAATCGACGCAAGGTCTCGCTCGCGAACGCACTGCAAACGGAATTCGAGCGTGGTCGGCTCGGCAGACGATCGCCGCATCGAATGGGAGACGGCGCGCTAGTGGTCCGATTCCGACATTTGCATCCCACGTGCCGCGCGCTCATACGCAAATGTCGGAATCCCAGGACCACTAGCAATTCATTGAGTCTCGTGGAGCTTTGAATTTGACATTTGAGTGAGGCCGCGCAGCTCGGTGGG
>JARLIU010000250.1 GCA_031291595.1 Ancalomicrobiaceae bacterium
CTTTCAGAAGAAGCTCGCCGACATGCAGACCGAGATCGCGCTGGGGCTGCAGGCGTCGCTCCGGGTTGGGCGGCTGATCGACGACGGCAAACTGGCGCCGGAGATGATCTCCATCGTCAAGCGCAACAATTGCGGCAAGGCGCTCGACATCGCGCGGGCGGCGCGCGACATGCACGGCGGCAACGGCATCCATGGCGAATACCACGTGATGCGGCACGCGCAGAACCTGGAGACCGTCAATACCTACGAGGGCACGCACGACATCCACGCGCTGATTCTCGGCCGGGCGATCACCGGGCTGCAGGCGTTTTTCTGATGGAGCGGACGGCATGACCAAGTCCAGCTACCGATCATCTGGCAAACTCGGGCCGTCATTGCGAGCGAAGCGAAGCAATCCAGGCCAAATTGCCAAATTGTTTTGTGGTCTTCTGGATTGCTTCGCTTCGCTCGCAATGACGGATTTTGAAAGTGATGTGCCTGCATCACAGAAAACCGGCGCAAAACAACAACCGGCGGGATGGCATCGCTGATTCCCGTGCGGTTTTGTTTTGGAGACGGTGGTCCACCGATGCCCGAAGAGATCGGCAGAATCCAAGAAGCAACCCTCGGTTCACCTGACGCCGAGCGGCGCGGCGCTGTGCAGGGGATGATCCTTCAGCGCCGCGTTCAGCCGCTTGCGGTCGAGTTCGCCTTCCCACCATGACACGATGACGCAAGCCACGCCGTTGCCGGCGATATTGGTGAGCGCGCGGCACTCCGACATGAACTTGTCGATGCCGAGCACGATCGCCATGCCGGGAACGAGGCGGGGATCGACGACGGCGAGCGTGGCGCCGAGCGTGATGAAGCCGGCGCCGGTGACACCCGAGGCGCCCTTCGACGTCAGCATGGCGACGACGAGGATCAGCAGCTGCTGTTCCAGGCTCAAGGGGATGCCGAGCGCATAGGCGATGAACAGCGTCGCCAACGTCATGTAGATGTTGGTGCCGTCGAGGTTGAACGAGTAGCCGGTCGGTACCACCAGGCCGACGACCGGCTTGGAACAGCCGAGATGCTCGAGCTTCGCCATCAGCTGCGGCAGGGCACTTTCCGACGACGATGTGCCGAGCACGACGAGAAGCTCGTCCTTGATGTAGGCGACGAAGCGGAAGATCGAGAAGCCGGCGACGGCCGCGATGATACCGAGGACGATGAAGATGAAGATCGCCGCGGTCAGGTAGAAGGTGGCGATCAGGCTGAACAGGTTGCCGAATACCGACGGTCCGTACTTGCCGATCGTGTAGGCCATGGCGCCGAAGGCACCGAACGGCGCCGCCTTCATGACGATGGCGATGACGCCGAACACCGCGTGCGCCGCATCGTCGATGAAGCCGCGGATGACGCGGGCGCGCTCGCCCATGGCCATCAGCGCGAAGCCGAACAGGATGGCAAATAGCAGCACCTGCAAGACGTCGCCCTTGGCGAAGGCGCCGACAACACTGTCCGGGATGACGTTGAGGAGGAAGTCGACCGACTTGATCTGCTTATGCGGGTCGACATATTGCGCGATCGCCGCGGCATCGGCCTTGCCGAACACCACCGGCCCGGTGGCGGCCCCGCCGTTGGCCCAGGCGATCAGCGCCTGCACGGCGTCGTTGATCAACGGGAAGATGAAGTTGCCGACCAGCATGCCGAGGACGAGGGCGAGCGTCGAGACGGCCTCGAAATAGACGAGCGCCTTGACGCCGATGCGGCCGACGCTCTTGGCGTCCTGCACGTGCGAGATGCCGGAGACGACGGTCAGGAAGATGATCGGCGCGATCACCATCTTGATCAGCTTGACGAAGCCGTCGCCGAGCGCCTTCACCCAGTCGCTGGTCGCATAGGGTGCGTAGGTGCCGAGGTGCTCCTGCAGGAACTTGTTGGCGTGGGCCGCATCCGGCATCAGCCAGCCGAACAGGCCGCCGAGCACGATGGCGAACAGCACCTGCACATAGAGGTATTTGTAGACGGGCTTGCGCTTCACCTCGGAACTGACGGCAGGCATGCCGGTCAGCGTCGTCGGTACCTCGTGCGGATCGGCAGCGGTCTGCATGGCGTTTCGTCCCCCCGGTTGTCGCACGCGCACGTGCGCTGGCCGATCGCTCCTGTCGATGCGGATGCGACCGCAGCCGGCCAGGTTCTGCGCCGGCTCGGATTCGTAAGGGTTAACGCGATGGCGACGGCGCGACAAGTATCCGTATGGCTATAGGCACAGTTGCGAGGCTATAATACCGACGGCCTCACGAATTGGCTCTTTTGTCATTGCCGGGCTTGTCCCGGCAATCCAGGGCGCACGCTCGATGCAGGACTTCTGGATCCCCGGCACAAGGCCGGGGATGACAAAGCGCCCGGAGAAAGCCAGTCCTTCCAAAGGGCCGTGGGTGTAAGTCCCGAAAATTGGTTCAGCCGGCTTCGATCTCTTCACGCAACAGTTCGAGCCTGAGCCAGTCCTCTTCGGCCTTGGCGAGCGCGTCGCGCTTGGCGGAAATGGCATGCGACAGGTGCTCGAAGCGCTGCGGATCGCGGGCGTAGAGGCCGGCGTCGGCGAATTCGACCTCGAGCTTGGCGAGGTCTTTCGACAGGGCGTCGATCGTGCCGGGGAGCGTCTCGAGCGCGTGCCTGTCCTTGAACGACAGCTTGCGCTTCTGCGCCGGGGCGGCTTTCGGCGCGGTCTCGGCGGCAGGTGCGGCGCGAGCGGGTTCGGGCTTGGCGGCATCGGCGCGGCGGGCCGCAACGCCGGACCCGCGCTGTGCCACCATGTCGGAATAGCCGCCGGCATAGTCGACCCAGGTGCCGGGCTTCAGCCGCTCGCTCTCGGACACGACGACCGAGGTGACGACGCGATCGAGGAAATCGCGGTCGTGGCTGACCAGAATGACAGTGCCGGGATAGTCGGCGAGGAGTTCTTCCAGCAGGTCGAGAGTTTCGAGGTCGAGGTCGTTGGTCGGTTCGTCGAGGACGATCAGGTTCGAGGGTTTGGCGAGCGCGCGGGCCAGCATCAGCCGGCCGCGTTCGCCGCCCGATAAGACCGAGACCGGCGTGCCGATCTGCTCGGCCCCGAACAGAAAGTCCTTCATGTAGGAGACGACGTGGCGGCTCTGGCCATTGACGACGAGCGTGTCGGAGGAGCCGCCGGTCAGCGCCTCCTTCAACGTCATGGTCGGCAACAGGCCTTCGCGCTTCTGGTCGAGCGTGACCATCTCGACATTGGCGCCGAAACGGATCGAGCCGGCATCGGGTGCTTCCAGGCCGGTCAGCAGCCTGACCAGCGTGGTCTTGCCAGCGCCGTTCGGGCCGACGATGCCGATACGGTCGCCGCGGGTGAGGCGGAAGGAGAAATTCTCGACGATCGACCGGTCGCCGTAGCGTTTGGCGAGCCCCTTGGCCTCGACCACCAGCTTGCCGGAGGCCTCGGCTTCCGACAGCGTCATCTGTACCGTACCGGTCACCCGGCGCGCTTCCTTGCGGCTCTGGCGCATGGTGAAGAGTTCGCCGAGGCGGCGCATGTTGCGCCGGCGCCGGCCGGAGACGCCGTAACGCACCCAGTCCTCTTCCATGGCGATCTTGCGGTCGAGCTTGTGACGGTCGCGTTCCTCCTGTTCGAGGATGTCGTCGCGCCAGCTCTCGAATTCGCCGAAGGGACGGTCCATACGGCGGATCTGGCCGCGATCGAGCCAGACGGTCGACCGGGCAAGGTCGACGAGGAAGCGGCGGTCGTGGCTGATCAGCACCAGGGCGGAGCGCAACGACGACAGTTCGGTTTCCAGCCACTCGATCGCCGGCAGGTCGAGGTGGTTGGTCGGCTCGTCGAGGAGGAGCACGTCGGGCTCCGGCGCAAGCGCGCGGGCGAGCGCCGCGCGGCGGATTTCGCCCCCGGACAGGGTCCGCGGATCCTCCTCGCCGGTCAGGCCCAACTCGTTCAACAGATACTGTGCGCGGTAGTGATCGTCGCCCGAGGCGAGTCCGGCCTCGACATAGGCGAGCGTGGTCGGAAAGCCGGCGATGTCCGGCTCCTGCGGCAGATAGCGCACCGTCGCTCCGCCGCGCACCACGCGTTCGCCCTTGTCGGGCTGGACGATTTCCGCCGCGATCTTCAAAAGCGTCGACTTGCCCGAGCCGTTGCGGCCGACGAGCGCGATGCGATCGCCGTCGAACACGGAGAGTTCGGCGCCTTCGAGGAGGGGGCTACCGCCGAAGGTGAGGGAGATGTCGCGAAGGGTGAGGACAGGTGCAGCCATGCGCCGGGGTTTAGCCTAAGACGCGGGCCGTTGCCATGGGCGATGCGCGTCGGTCCGGTTCGGCGCGGGCAAAGGCTGCCGCAATGCCGACATTGACACGGACCAAGGTGCCGCGGGCGATGATGTGGCATACTCAAATGGCGGCCGCGCGCGTGCCGCGGCCGCAGGAGGCGACGATGATGGGATGGGGTTGGGGCTGGAGCTGGAGTGGCAGTTGGGGCATGCCGATGTTCGGTATGGGATCGTTGCTGCTGATCGCACTCGTCGTGGTGATCGTCGTGTTGTTGGCGCGGCAGCCGCAGCCACGGCCGGGCCGTCCGCACGTGCCGGCGGCGCGCGAGATCCTTGATCGGCGTTACGCCGCCGGGGAGATATCCCGCGACCAGTACGAACAGATGAAGCGCGATCTCGCCTGAGTGGTGCACTGGCCGGCTTCGGCCAGATGCCGCGGTAGCGTCGAGATTGGAGGCACGGCATCGATGCCGGCGGTCGGCGCAGTGTTGGTCCTGAACGCTGGCCGGGATCGATCCGCCGTCCGGGCGCGGGTCGACGTCTCAGCCGGGATCGCGGCTGCCGGCATCGCCAACCTCGGCCGGCGTGCGACCGTCGAGCCGGCGTTCGTAGCGCTTGAATGCCCATAGGACGGCGAGCGCCATGACGACGACGGCGCCGCCGGTCGCCCATTGGATCTCGGAGGAGAGGCGGCGCATGTTGTCGCCAAGAAAATACCCGCCGTAGCCGATCACCGCGCCCCAGGCGATGCTGCCGAAAAGATCGGCAAGGACGAAGGGGAGGGCGGGCATGCCGATCATGCCGGCGATGAGGCCGGAAAAGGTCCGGAGCATCGCGACGAAGCGGCCGAGGAAGACGATTGCCGCGCCGTAACGCTCGAACAATCGGCGGGCGACGGTGCGGCGCTTGTCGCCGAAGCCGATCCGGTGGCCGTGTCGAACGACGAAGCGGTCGACGATAGCAAGCCGGGCGAGCGCGAAGGACAGGAGGCTGCCGGCGAACGCAGCGGCGGCCGCCACGACGACGATGGCCGAGATGTCGAGCCCACCCTCCATGCCGGCGAAAATGGCGGCCGCCAGCAGGATGGCCTGGCCGGGAACCGGCACCCCCAGGCATTCGACCAGGATGACCGCTCCCACGGCCCACAGGCCATAGTCGATGACGGCGCGTTCGATGAGTGGGTTCATGGCATCGGCGTCTGCGCTGAGGGCTGCGGGAACCGCGACCCTAGCAGTCTTTTGGAACGCGATCATGGCACGCGCCGGCTCAGTGCCCTTTCAGGATGCTGGCGAGCGGCAGGGCCGGCTGTGCCGCTACGACGAGGTCCAGACCGGTTTCGATCTCGTCGAGGTGGTGCAGCATCAGGCTGCTCGCGCGTTCGGCATCGCCCCTGCCGATGGCCTCGGCCAGATCGACATGATCGTCGGTGCCGCACACCTGCGCCTTTTGCCGGCGGTAGAGCAGGATGATGAGCGAGGAACGGGCGACGAGTTCGCGCAGGAAATCCGCATAGGTCCGGTGATCGGCGATGCGGGCGATCGCCAAGTGGAATTCGCCGGAGAGCCGGATGGCGGTGTGATCGTCGCCGCGCGCGGCAGCTTGGCGCTCGCGCAGGACGTGGTCCTTCAGGTCGTGCAGGCCTTCGGCGTCGCAGCGCTCGGCGGCGCGGCGGGCGATCGTCGCCTCGATCAGCTTGCGTGCCTCGAACACTTCCACCGCCTCGGTCATCGACGGCCGGGCGACGAAGGCGCCGCGGTTCTTCTCGATGACGACGATGCCCTCGTGCGTCAGCGACTGCAGCGCGGAACGCACGATGGTGCGGCTGACGCCATAGATGGTGCCGATCTCGTCTTCGCCGAGCTTGGTGCCGGGGTGCAGCCGGTGTTCGAGGATGGCGGCGAGAATGCCGTCATGGATCTGGCGGGCGCGGTCGCCGGGCGCGGCGCGATCGTTGAGAGGAACGTCCTCGAGGCCCGATAGAGCGTCGGGAGCCGATGCGCGCACCGGTGGCTCCGACCCCGCCGGCTGGTCGCCGTCGTTCCGTTCCGCTTCGCTCACGGCCTCACTCCAATCCCTCCGCCGGCATGGTCGCTTCGCCGGCCCGATGGGCGCCGATATCGTCGGCGCGGACCCGCCCTGCCGTAAGCGAGCCGGCGCTCCGGCGCAACCCCACGGCGGCAAAACGCCGATCTCTACCTGTGGTATATGACTTCGCCGGGTACACCGCTCCCGGGTCGGCCATGGCCGCCGGTTGCCGCCCGCCGCCGATTGCGGCGGCTGACACTTTCCCCGACACGGCTGACGGGGCGAACCGCGATCTCGCTTGTCTGCACTATACGCCAACGGCCGAAGGTGGCTTGCCCGGATTGTATACGTTTCTTGCCGGATTTGTGTCCGATATGCCTGTTTTTCAGGCGATTGCCCCGCAGAGGGCGGTCCCGGGACCTGGCGCTACGGCTGGCTCGGTGAATAAACCTATTTAGAAACAATCAGGTACGGCACGGTTCAGGTGCATGCACGTCCTGTGGCACGCGGCTTGCGAAAGAAGGCGGGTCGCTGCGGCGGGGTGCGGATCGCCGCGTTCCCGCCGGTAGCAGCCAAGCGGTATGCACAGTGTATCACGATGCTGCCCGGACGACACCACTCGAGGGACCGGTGCCGACGAAGCGCCGATCCGGACATCCCCTGAACAACCAGGAGCAAGCATGGTTCATCCGGCGGCACTGGAACTCGCATCGGTGACCAAGCGCTACGGCACGACCGTGGCGGTCGACGCCATCGACCTCAAGATTCCCGCTGGGACCTACTGCTGTCTGCTTGGGCCTTCCGGCTGCGGCAAGACCTCGACCTTGCGCATGATTGCCGGGCACGAAACGGTTTCGGACGGCGACATCGTGCTCGGACCGTCGAACGTCACCGATCTGCCGCCGGCCAAGCGCGGTACGGCGATGATGTTCCAGTCCTATGCGCTGTTCCCGCATCTCTCCGTCATCGACAACGTCGCCTTCGCCTTGAAGATGCGCGGCATCGACAAGCCGGTGCGGCACGGCAAGGCGATGGACCTGTTGAAGCTGGTTGCCATGGACAAATACGCCGGCCGCCTGCCGGCGCAATTGTCGGGCGGACAGCAGCAGCGCGTGGCGCTGGCCCGGGCGCTGATCACCGAACCGCAGCTCTTACTGCTCGACGAGCCGTTGTCGGCGCTCGATCCGTTCCTCCGGATCAAGATGCGCGCGGAACTGAAGCGGCTGCAGCGCGAACTGGGCATCTCGTTCATCCACGTCACCCACGGCCAGGAAGAGGCCATGGCGCTCGCCGATCTGGTCGTGGTGATGAACGCCGGCAAGATCGAGCAGATGGGCAGTCCGCGCGAGGTGTTCAACCATCCGCGCACCGAGTTCGTCGCCCGCTTCATGGGGGGCCACAACGTGATCGTCGCTCCGGGCGGCAAGATCGCGGTCAGGGCCGATCGCATCCATCTGGCGAGCCCGGGCTCGGTGTGGGACGGCCATTCGGTATCGGCCGTCGTCACCGACATCGAATACCAGGGCACCTACGTGCAGGTGACGCTGAAAGGCAGCGACGAGGGCGATCTCGTCGCTCAGATCTCCGAAGTGGAATTCGACCGCAGCCCGACGGACGTCGGGGCGAGCGTGCTCGTCGGCTGGGACCCGGAGATGGCGCATTCGCTGGGGCACGTCTGATCGGATCGGAACACGGGAATTCGATCCCGCCGGGCAGCTGGCCCGCGGGGTGAATGGGCGATGCCGCGACGGCATCAACGGTCAAGAGGGAGAACGGGACTATGGACAAGACGTTGGTCAAGGCCGGCATCAGCCGCCGCAATATACTGAAGGGCGCCGCCGGTCTGGCCGGCGCTGCCGCGGGTTCCGGCGCCATCACCGGATTTCCCTATGTGATGTCGGCCGAGCCGAAGGTGCTGCGCTATCTCGGCACCGGCGTGAACGAGGGCGACCTCATCGGCCAGCAGTGCCTGAAAGACATCGGCATCAAGCTCGAATACATCACCGCGACCACCGACGATGTCACCAAGCGCGTCATCACCCAGCCGAATTCCTTTGACGTGCTGGATACCGAGTACTTCTCGTTGAAGAAGCTGGTGCCGTCGGGCAACATCCTGCCGCTCGATGCCAAGAAGATCAAGGAATTCGACAATATCACGCCGGTCATGACCAAGGGCGTGACCCCGGGTGGCAAGAAGATCGGCGACCAGGGCACCGCGCCGTGGAAGGTGCTCTATCTCGACGGCAAGGACTCCAAGACGTTCTCGAAGACGCCGACCGAATACGTCACGCTGATCCCGACGGTCTACAACGCCGATACGCTCGGCATCCGTCCGGACCTGATCAAGCGCCCGATCAGCTCCTGGGCCGAACTGCTCAATCCGGAATTCAAGGGCAAGGCCGCCATCCTCAACATTCCCTCGATCGGCATCATGGACGCGGCGATGGTCGTCGAGTCGCTCGGCAAGTACAAATATCCCGACAAGGGCAACATGACGAAGGCCGAGATCGACATGACGATCGGCGTGCTCACCGAAGCCAAGAAGGCCGGCCAGTTCCGCGCCTTCTGGAAGGACTTCAACGAGAGCGTCAACCTGATGGCTTCGGGCGAGACGGTGATCCAGTCGATGTGGTCGCCGGCGGTCACTGCGGTCCGCTCGAAAGGCATCCCCTGCGTCTTCCAGCCGCTCAAAGAGGGCTATCGCTCCTGGGCCTCGGGCTTCTGCATGTCGAAGGGCGTCACCTCGAAGCAGAAGGAATGGGTCTACGAATTCGTCAACTGGTACCTCTCCGGCTGGGC
>JARLIU010000251.1 GCA_031291595.1 Ancalomicrobiaceae bacterium
CTAGTGGTCCGATTCCGACATTTGCATCCCACGTGCCGCGCGCTCATACGCAAATGTCGGAATCCCAGGACCACTAGCAATTCATTGAGTCTCGTGGAGCTTTGAATTTGACATTTGAGTGAGGCCGCGCAGCTCGGTGGGCCTCAAATGTCAAATTCGCTCCACTAGTCCCGAGGGCCGCAATTCCGGATGCCGGACGGCGCACCATTTCGTCCGGCCGGCAGATCGCCGCAACACCATCACTTCTCCACCAAGCCAGCGTTGCCGGCCGCGCTCGTCTGTCGCCGGCGCGGCAAGCGGCATATGCGGAGAATCACACCGATCGTTCAACGGCGTGGAACCGCTTTCGCGCGTCGCTGCCCGGCGTTCGCCGGCAATGACCGTCCCGATGCGGCTTTTGGCGCCACAGACAGCGACCAAATGGCGGGAAATGTGCGAAGGTTCGCCTCCTCCCCAGCCTCTATCGATGAGCCCCCTTCCCACAACCCTCCGGCACGCCTATATTTCGTCCGTCGGCTGCAAAGCCGACTATGGCGATAAACGAGCGGCGTAATACACCTATCGGACCCGGGGGCAGTACCCGGCGCCTCCACCCCAGCGCGTCAGGCCGATTTGGCACGGCGCGTTGCGGTGGGGGCGAACTAGGATCGACGAGGGTCTAAAGACCGTTTTTTTGCCCGGCATGATACCGCCGTTATCGGGTCACTTTATAGTTGCCAACGACAACTATGCTCCGGTTGCTGTGGCCGCGTGAGCGGTCTCTGACTCCGGTTTCAAGTCCTAACGGTTAGCCCCGTTAGGCGGGGTTCGGGGGTACCTGGCAACAGAAACCCTCACTTCATTCCACCGGCCCAACCCGGACCCCCAGGCGACCGACACCATCGCCCAACGGTCCGGTTTCCGGCAGACGCCCGGTCCACGATCACATGACGAGCCCAGACGACACGACCATGACGCAGGATCTCATTCGGTACGACGTGCTGGTGCAGGATGCGTTGCGCGGGGTCGTCAGAAAAATCGTGGCGGAAATCGCGCGGACCGGTCTGCCCGGACAGCATCATTTCTTCATCGCCTTCGACACCAAGCACCCGGGCGTGCGCATGTCGAACCGGCTGCGGCAGCGCTATCCGGACGAGATGACGGTGGTGCTGCAGCATCAGTTCTGGGACCTGAACGTCAGCGACCACGCCTTCGAGGTCGGCCTGTCGTTCTCCGGCATCCCCGAGCGGCTGCTCGTCCCCTTCAACGCCATCAAGGGCTTCTTCGATCCGTCCGTGCAGTTCGGGCTGCAGTTCGAGGTGGTCGCCGAAGCTGACGCGACCGTCGCCGAGGACGACGCAGTGCCGGCACCATTCGCCTTGGTCGAGCCCGCCGAAGAGCCGCAGAAGCCGGAGGCATCGCCGCTGCCTTTCGCAACGCGCCCCACCGGTTCCGAACCGGACGCCCGCGGCGAGCCCAAGAGCGAGGATGCTGCGGAACCCAAGCGCAAACCGGCGCTGCGGGCCGTGCCGAACGAACCCGAGGCCGGCGCCACCATTGTATCGCTCGATACGTTCCGCAAGAAGACCTGACCGCGAGGCCCTGACACCATGGGCGATATCCTCAGCTTGAGCCGAGCCCGCAAAGCCAGATCGAAGACCGACGACGCCGAACGCGCCAGCGAAAACCGCGTCCGCTTCGGTCGGACGAAACTGGAGAAGGCCGCCGCTGCCCGCGAGGCGCAAGCCCGCGAACGGCGGCTTGACGGCTTCAAGCGACCGGACCACGAACAAGACCCGACCTGACGACGACGGCCGCACTTGGTCCGGCCTCAACGACGCGGCCATGACCGAGGCGCGCAACGACGCGCGGCGTCCGGTTGCCGGTTCCAGACCGGTACCGGGGGAGGACTGGGAATGCAGAAGCGTTCGCTGACGATCGCCGGCCATCGTACCAGCCTGGCGCTCGAACCCGAGTTTTGGGCGGCGCTTGCCGATATCGCCGGAGCACGCAGTTCGTCGCTCGCTGCACTGGTCGCCGACATCGACCGCGCTCGAGGCGAACGCAATCTTGCCTCTGCCTGCCGTCTGGCCGTGCTCGACTACTTGCGCAACCGATCAGCCAAACTGCAACCTGCCGGCTGACCGGCTCAACCGCAGCCCACGGCACCGCCGCTCGGCGCGGGTTCCGCTCGAATCCATGGCCTAGCCCAGCCACGCTTCCACTACTCATTATTACGCACAATCTTGCTCGAAATGGTTTCAAATTTTCGAGAGTACCCGCTGACGCGCAATGCCGGTGCGGCCATGCCGTCGCGCGGAGCCATCCGACGGCATGGCGCGGCGGCAGCGGATCCGTCACCACCGGCTAAGGCGTGGGCTGGATGATGTCCGGCGTCACCGGCCTCACCGCCGGCAGCGGCGGCACGTAGATGACCGGCGGCAGATCCGGCAATGCCGTCGACGGCGGCCGCGGCGGCGGGGTCGCGGGTTTTGCCGGTGCCGGCTTGACCGGTTCGACGGGTGGACGCGCGTCCGGCGCCAATTGCAGCGGCGCATCGGGCGAGATCGCCAGCGGATTCGGCTCGGGCGGCGGCGCGGCGGGCTGAGCCGGCGTTGCGGGCGCGACTGCTGGCGGCGCAGCCGGTACAACGACGACGGGTGCGGGGGGCGTGGCTGGCGTTGTCGGTGCGGCGGGCGGCGTGGTCGGAGCCGGTGTGGCCGGCGGAGCTGATGCAGCAGGCACAGCCGGAGCAGGCGGCGCTGGCATCGGCGCGGCTGGACTCGTTGCCGCGGGCGGCGGCGTTGCCGGGGCGGCGGGACGGCTGTCCGGCTGCGGCTTGGCCTTGGCCGCCTCGACCGCCTTCCTGGCCTCGTCCAGCCTGCGGGCTTCCTCGAGTTTGCGCGTCTCTTCGGCCTTCTTGGCGTCCTCCGCCTTCCGCGCGTCTTCGACTTTCCGCGCTTCCTCGGCGTGCCTGGCGTCCTCGAGCTTCTTGGCCTCTTCGGCTTTCTTGGCGTCCTCGGCCGCCTTTGCCTCCTGCTGGCGGCGGATATGTTCGTCGTTCAGCCGTTTCAGTTCGCGGGCGAAGCGTTGCCGCTCCATGATATCCTGCTGCATGTCTTCGACGCGCTGCACCTCGCGCTCGAACGCCCTGAGCGTCAGGAAGGCGGACAGCGGCGCCACGTCGAGCGAGCGGGTCGGCTGGTCGATCGGCCCATGGAACAGCACGCCGACCTGCGGCTCGGCCCCGACCACGCCGTTCTTGCCCGGATCAACCTTCAGCGTCCAATCGGCATCCATCAGCCAGCGGCCGAAATCGAGCGCCACCGAGCCCGTGGTCTTGGCGCGTGCCGAGACGACGACGACGTCCTTCGCTCTGAGCACGCCCGAGGCGATGCCGAACACCGCCTCCAGCCGCTCGAACGGCAGCACGCCGGCATCGAGCCGTCCCTGGAACACGCTGCGAATCTTGTCGTCCTTCAACTCCAACCCGTTGTCCGCCGCAACGATGATCGCTCCGAACGCCTCCGGATCGATGTAGCGCATCTGCCCGTCGCGGACCGTGACGGCGCCATTGCCGGCGAGATTGGCAGTGATGGCGGCAAGCGACCGGCCGCTGGTCTCGAAGGTGGCGGCGAGATCGAATGTGCCGTCAGCCACTGCCCGCCCGTCGCGGCGCCAGACGACATCGGTAAGCGTCGCGCCCTTTAGCTGCAGATTGCCGGCCAATCCGAGTTCGCCGGCCGTTCCGGTCGTCAGTCCGAGTTGGCCCGTCAGCTTGCCACCGGCGACGACCCCGGTCGTCTGCTCGATGCGCACCTCCGTCGGCCTGAGCCGCAGCCTGGCGGCGAACAGGTCGACGCCCAGGCCGGATTCCAGCAGCAATCTGTCGCTCTTCAGCCCGATGTCGGCGGCAACCGAGGTCAGCATCGGCCCGGGCAGCACCGCCATCGGCCAGGGGCCGCCCTTCTCCGGCGGCGCCTGGAAGGCATCGGCGCCGAGCCCGAGTTCGATGAGCGTCACGGCGTCGAGCGTGGTGAACCGCGCTTCGCCGTCGAGCTTCACCGGCGATTGGGCGAAATCGACACGCCCCTTGCCCGTCAGCCCGGCCTCGCCGATATGGCCGAGAAGGTCGTCGAAGCGCAGTTGCGCGCCCTCGCCGGTGACATGCGCCTTCACGTCGACGGCGACCGGCAACCCTCCAGAGGAGACCGATTGGCCGACCATGGTGGCGAGCGGCACGATGTCGCTCGTGGTGACGACGAGGTCGCCATCGTAGCGCGGCAGGCCGGTCGGTCCGAGCGTCAGCCTGCCTTTGGCGGAGAGCTGGCTGCCCACCAGCGACGCGGTCCCCGTCAGGCCGAGCCCATCGGCGGCAGTTCCCTTGGCGGCAAGATCGATGCGTCCCTTCGAGGAACGATCAGAGCTCGCTCCAATGCCGAGTTGGCGCAGCAACAGCCCGCCGTCCGGCCCGTCGAGCACCAGCGAGGCGTCGATCGCCCCCTTGTCCAGCTGATCGAACCGACCGTCGAAGTGCACGTCGAGCCCGAGCGTCGAGGCGGCCGCCTTGCCGTCGACGATCAGGTGCAGCTTGCTCGCCGCCGTCCCGGCCTCGCCGGTCAATCGCGCGCTGACGTCGAACGGCGCCAGCGCCGGTAGCGCCGGCCTGAGGCGCCTGCTCCATTCGTCCGGCAAGCCCGCCGCCTGGGCCAGCGCGATGAGCGCATCGGGCTTCTCCGCCTTGATCGCCGCGCTGATCGCCCCGTCCGGCGTCGTCGACAGTTTGTCGATGGCGCCCTTGACCTCGACGGTCGCCCCCACCGCATCGCGGATCGTCAGCTTGTCGACGGTCAGCCGGTCGCCGGCATAGGAGGCCTTGACCGACACGCCCTTGAGCGGCTGGCCGGCAACCGTCAGTTGGCCGGCATCGAGATCGATCGATGCGGCAGAGATTGCCCCGCTGCTGCCCGTGAGGTCGGTGGCGACGAGCCCGGCCAGTGTGCGCATCAGATCGAGATCGAGCTTGTCGGCGCCGAGCGCCAATTGCAGCTTGTCGCCCGCGCCGTTCGCCCCCGCCTGCCAGTCGATGGCGCCGCGCGCCGACGCCGAGCCGATCTTCAGGGCGAGTTCGTCGAGGCGCAGTCGGCCGGGCCCGATGGTCGCCTTGCCGGACATCGCCACCGGCTCGAGCCGCGTCGACCCGCTGCGGCCGAGCCATTGCATCAACCCGCCCGGCTGCTCGCTGGCCAGCGAGACGAGCCCCTCGAAACCGGACGTCTCGGCCAGCGTCAGTTTGCCGTTGGCGGTTACCTGCGTGCGGCCCGGCAATTTCGCCTCGAAGGCTTCCACCGACCAGCCGTCGAGCCGCGTACGCGCCGACAGGTGGACATCCTGCACCGCGCCGCCACCGAGCACGATGCCGGCGATGTCGAGCCCGACGCGGCCGGGGATCGGTGCTTTCGGCGCGTTGGCGATCGCCGAGATCAGCCGGGCCATGCCCTGCCCCAGATCGGCCGCATCGCCGATCTTGACCGTCGTCAGCCGGTCGAGATCGATCTGCTTGGCGGCGAGGTCGACATCGAAGGACGGCGACGGGCCGGGCGCGATCGAGCCCTTGCCGGTGAGCGTGTAGGCACGTTCGTCTTCGCCCACCGTCAGCGACACCTGATCGAAGCCGATGTTGTCGGGGGCGGCGGTGAACTGTGTCGACATGTGCCAGGGCGTCGGCCGGACGCTGAACTTGTCGCCCTTGCTGTCGCCGAGGACCAGCCGTTCCAGGGTGAGATCGCCTGTGGCGCGCGGCTTGCCCGGCTGCAGATCGACCTGCGCGTCGATGCCGAGTTGCAGCGGCACCTCGGACGGATTGGCCTGCAGGTGCACCGGCCAGATGCCGTCGTCACTGCGCCGTCCGGTGGCCAGGCGGAAGGTGAAGGGATGGCCGGCCAGTTCGGCGCCGCCATCGAGCTTCAGCGGTCCGGCGAGCGTCGTCGCCGAAGCGGTGGCGTTGAAGCCGTCGATGTCGATTTCGCCGCCGGCGCGCGCGTCGGCGACGAGGATGCGACCGTCGACGATTTCGGCCAGTTCGAGCCCGACCGCCGCCAGTTCGCTCGTCGACGCCCCTTCGCTGATGCCCGGAATGTGTAGCCGGCCGGAGGCATCGAGATCGACGCGCAGCACCGGGCGGTCGAGCTTCAGCTCGGCGACCTTCCACTCGCCCTTGAGCAGCGGCGTCATTTCCAGCTTCACGTCGAGCCGGCCGATCTTGAGGTTCGGATGGTCGATCGGGCCGACGATGACGTCGTCGAGCCGCAGCGTCGGCATGGGCAGCAGACGGACGCGGGCTTCGCCGAGCACAGTCACCCGCTCGGCGAGGATGCGTGTCCCCTCACGCTCGAAATAGGCGCGATAGGCGGTCCAATCGATGAAATAGGGACCGACCAGAGCCGCGACCAGCACCAGAATGATGGTCACGCCAACGCCGATATAGAGCGAGTTCACCGAACCACCTCCCCGCCCGGCGCGCGCCTCTCCGGCTTTCCGCTCCGGCTGTGGCGATCGAGCATGCGCCAGGCGCCCTTAGCCCCTGTCGCACATCGCCGCCGGCCGCTCCGCAGGCGCACGTCTTCTCCGACCTTTGTAGCGTCTTGCGCACGCCGCGCAATGCCAAGGCTCACACGGGATAATCCGCTCTCGAAATCAAATCATTATGGTGAAACGAGAGCAGGACGCCCTCAGATGGACTCGCCAAGGCGATCGAACTGCAGGCGCCCCTCTCTCTCAAGAACCTAGAGCCCTGATTCAGCTGTCACATGCTGCCATGTGACGGCATCGCGCTCCGGGCCGCAGCCGCATCGACCCGCGGTTCGCCCGGCCCGCCACATTGCGGGCCATCGTCCGGGTGGAGCTATTCGACCGGCAAAATCTTGCCGGGATTGAAGATATTGTCTGGATCGAAGGCGTGCTTGATGCGCCGCATCAGCCTCACCCCGGTTTCGCCGTGTTCGATCGGCATGTAGCCGGCCTTGCCCTGGCCGACGCCGTGCTCGCCTGTCGCCGTGCCGCCGAAGGCAAGCGCCCGCAGCACCAGCCGGTCGACCATCGCCTCCATCCGCGCCACTTCGTCCAAGTCTTCCATCATGACGAGCGCGGTCAGATGGAAATTGCCGTCGCCGACGTGACCGACGACCGGGGCGATGAGGCCATGCCGTTCGACGTCTTCCACCGTCTCGTCGATGCATTCGGCCAGCCGCGAGATCGGCACGCAGACGTCGGTGGCAAACGCCCTGGCACCGGGCCTGAGCCCCAGCGCCGCCCAATAGGCGTCGTGCCGCGCCTGCCACAGCTTCGTCCGCTCCTCCGGCCTGGTCGTCCAGCTGAAGGGACCGCCGCCGTGGTCAGCGGCGATCTCGCCGAAGCGGGTCGACTGTTCGGCGACCGAGGCCTCGGTGCCGTGGAACTCGAGCATCAGCAGCGGCTGTTCCGGCAGCGTCAGGTTGGAATAGGCATTGACCGCCTTGACGTGCAGTCCGTCGAGCAGCTCGATGCGCGCCACGGGGATGCCGGACTGGATGGTGAGGATCACCGCGTCGGCGGCAGCCTTCACGCTCGGGAACGGACAGATGCCGGCGGAAATCGCCTCCGGGATGCCCTGCAGCCGCAAGGTCAATTCGGTGATGACGCCGAGCGTGCCTTCGGAGCCGACGAACAGCCGGGTGAGGTCGTAGCCGGCCGAGGATTTCTTCGCCCGGCTCGCCGTCGTGACCACCGAGCCGTCGGCGGTGACGACCCGCATCGCGATCACATTGTCCTTCATCGTGCCGTAGCGCACCGCGTTGGTGCCGGAAGCCCGCGTCGCCGCCATGCCGCCGAGCGAGGCATCCGCTCCCGGATCGATCGGGAAGAACAATCCGGTATCGCGCAAGTAGTCGTTCAGCTGCTTGCGGGTCACGCCGGGCTCGACCACCACGTCGAGATCCTCCGCATGCACCTCCCGGATGGCGTTCATGCGCGAAACGTCGAGCGAAATGCCGCCGACCGGCGCGTTCACGTGCCCCTCGAGCGAGGTCCCCGTGCCGAACGGAATGACCGGCACCCGGTGGCGCGCGGCGATGCCGACCACTTCGATGACCTCGGCCTCGGTTTCCGCGAAAATGACCGCATCGGCCGGCTCGTTGGCGATCCAGGTGAGCGTATGGGCATGCTGCTCGCGCACGGCAAGCCCCGTCGACAGCCGCTCGCCGAACCGCTGCTTGAGGATCTCGATGGCGGCAGCGAGTTCGGCGCTATCGGGGCGGGCCAGGCGATCGGACGGCTTATACGACATAGGGAACTTTCGAGCGGACTTTTCGGGACAGTTGAAACTAGGCGATCTCAGCAATTAACAAAACCGCGCGAATTCGCAAATAGATCACGCGAATTCCAGGTCGCTTCGCGTACACCCCTCCCGCCTTCGGGCACCCTCTCCCACAAGGGGGGAGGGACTTAGCGGCACCGGCGCTCCACACAAATCCCCTCCCCCCGTTGTGGGGGAGGGCCAGGGAGGGGGGTGTAAAGTCAATTCGCTGGAATGTTCAGTTCGGCGAGCGCAGGAATCGCCCGCATCCGCCGTCCATTGCGAATCCTCATCGAGTTCAGCAATCCGCGCGCCTCACGTCCCCACCGGATGCGAGCGCACGTCGGGCAGCAGCCAAGCGAGGAGGCCGATCGCCGGCAGCACCGAGCAGACCGAGTAGACGAAGCTGATCGACGTATGGTCGGCGAGCAGTCCCAGCGCCGCGGCGCCAATGCCGCCCATGCCGAAGGCGAAGCCGAAGAACAGGCCGGCGACCGTGCCGACCTTGCCCGGCACCAGCTCCTGCGCATAGACGATGATCGCCGGGAAGGCCGAGGCGAGGATGACGCCGATCGGGATGGTCAGCACGGTCGTCCAGAACAGGTTGGCGAACGGCAGGGCGAGCGAGAACGGCAAGACGCCGAGGATCGAGAACCAGATCACCGCGCGCCGGCCGATGCGATCGCCGATCGGCCCGCCGAGAATCGTGCCGGCCGCCACCGCGGCGAGATAGACGAACAGCTGGATCTCAGCCTGATCGCGCGAGACATCGAAGGTCTTCATCACATAGAACGTCAGGTAGCTCGACAGGCTCGCCATATAGAGGAACTTGGAGAACACCAGCGCCCCGAGCACCAGCATGGTCCGGATCAGCACGGAGCGCGACACCGGCGAGACATGCATCTTCGCTTGCCTGGGCCCGGCGGCCCGACGCCGGCCGCGGTACCAGAAGCCGACGCGGGCGAGCAGTGCCATGCCGACGAGTGCGATCAACGCGAACCAGGCGATCGCCCGCTGGCCGTTCGGCAGCACGATGGCGAGCGCCACCAACGGCCCGATCGCCGAGCCGACGTTGCCGCCGACCTGGAAGATCGACTGCGCCAGTCCGTGCCGGCCGCCGGACGCCATGCGGGCGACGCGCGAGGATTCCGGATGGAAGATCGACGAGCCGATGCCGATGAACGACACGCCGACCAGCAGCATGGCGTAGTTTGCCGCGAACGCCATGATGATGAGGCCGATCAGCGTCGAGCCCATGCCGACGGCGAGGCTGAACGGCTGCGGATACTTGTCGGTGTAGATGCCGACGAGCGGCTGCAGGATCGAGGCTGTCAGTTGCCAGGTCAGCGTCAGGAAGCCGATGGCGCCGTAGTCGAGGTGGAACGAGTCGGCGAGGAGCGGATAGACCGACGGCACCAGCGCCTGCAGCATGTCGTTGATCAGGTGCCCGCAGGAAATGGCGATGAGAATGGCGAAGGCGGTCGCCTGTATCGCCGGGGCGCCGACAGGGGCCGACGGCAGGGACGATGGCGCGGTTTCGGCATTGGCGGACAAATTGCGGCTCCTCGGGCAGAATTCCGGCCTCTTATGCCGGGAATTCGGCCAAAGCGACAGGGAGAATGACGTATATCAGGTCAGCGAAACCGGCGCGGCGGCTGTTGGCCACGCCGGACGGCGACGATTTTACCCGGTCGCGGATGTCGGAATGCTGTCGACGGCTGCGGCCGGATGCGGCCCGCCCCTTGCCCGTCGCTATTCGCTGCTATAGTCCCCTGTCAGGAACGATTCGGAAACGACGATGTCGCGTAAGCCTCGCGTAAGCGCTCCTCCAGCCGAGGACGCCCTCGACGATCCCTTCTCAGGGTCGGATGGCGGCCAGGGGGCCGGTGTGTCCCGGGTTCGGGACGAGGACGATTTCCCCGGCGACCGGCCGTTTGACGCCACTGCAACGGCCGCCGCCGGGCCTCAGGTCGGCGCGTCCGGTTTCGGTCGCGACCTTGGCCCCGACTTCGGCGAAGCGCCGCCGCCCTACGACGCCATTCCGGACTATGCCGACGTGGCCGGGCCCGCGGACGCGCCGCCCTACCTGCCGTCCGCCGAGCCGCCGTCCGCGAGCGCCGCCGAGCCCGAAGTCGCCGCCCCCAACCGCTCCATCGCCGGCCGCTCCATTGCCCCGTCGCGGTCCGAGCCGGCACCGCCCGCCCCTCGCCC
>JARLIU010000252.1 GCA_031291595.1 Ancalomicrobiaceae bacterium
GAAGCCAATGCCCTTGATGCGGAACTCGTAAAGGTGGCTGTCGGTCCATCCGATGGCGACCTGCAGGGTTGTGTGCAGACGGTCCAGCCGGAGCGCCAGCGGGATTTCCAGGCGTCGCATCACGGCGGGTTTCACCTCGTCTATGACGACCTTGATGCGGGCAATCAAGCCAGGTTCGGTCATGCGGCAAGTGGCTCCGGGATCTGGTTTTGCTTCTGCCAACGCCAGGGCAGGAGTTCGTCGAGTCGTGTGAGCGGCAGATCGTTGATCCGGGCCAGCACGTCGGCCAACCAAGCCTGGGGATCAACGTCGTTCATCTTAGCCGTGACGATCAGGCTATACATCATCGCGGCTCGCTGGCCGCCGCGATCGGAGCCGGCGAACAGCCACGATTTTCTGCCCAAAGCGATGCCTCTGAGCGCTCGTTCGGCGGCATTGTTCGAGAGACAGACGCGTCCATCGTCGAGGAACCGCGTGAATGATCTCCAGCGTTTGATGAGATAATCCATGGCCTTGGCGAGATCGTTGCCGCGCGACAGCTTCGCTCGCTCGGCATGTATGAAGGCTTCCATGTCGGCGATGAGCGGTGCGCTGAGAGTCTGACGCACAGCTTGGCGCTGATCGGCGGTCAGCCCATTGATTCCGCGCTCGATCTCGAACAGCGCATCGATGCGGCGGACCATATCGAGAGCGATCGGCGAGATCGGCGGCGGTGACTTGCCCTCGGCCTTGCGTCGGGCATGAGCCTCAAGATCTGCCATGATGAAGAACGGCCGCCTTGCATGCGCCCAGCACGACGCCTCCGTTATCCGGCCGGCCTCATAGAGCTTGCCATAGCCGCCGTAGGCATCGGCCTGCAGGATGCCGGCGTATCCCGCCAGATGCGCCCGCGGGTGTTCGCCGCCACGGTCACGCGAATAGTAGAACACGGCAGCCGGCGGTTCAGGGCCGCCGAATGGACGATCGTCGCGCACATACGTCCAGATGCGGCCGGTGTCGGTCTTGCCCTTGGCCAGAACGGGAACCGTCGTATCGTCGCCGTGCAGCCGCTCCGCCGCCAGCACATGCGCCTCGATCCGCCGGAACAGCGGCGATAGCACCGCCGCACAGGTGCCGACCTGATCGGCCAGCGTCGACAGGCTGAGCGGCACGCCTTCACGCGCATAGCGTTCGGCTTGCCGGTTCAACGGCTGATGCTGGCCGAACTTCTCGAACAGGATCATGGCAAGAAGGTTCGGCCCGGCCCAGCCACGCGGAACGACATGGAACGGTGCCGGAGATTGGCTGATGGTCTCGCAATCCCGGCAGGTGAACTTCTCGCGCACCGTCTGGATGACTTTCCATTGGCGCGGGATCACCTCCAGCGTCTCGGTGACGTCTTCGCCCAATTTGGCCAGACGCGCGCCGCCACAACAGGCGCAGGACGTCGGCCCCGGCACGACGACCCGCTCACGCGGCAGATGGGCGGGGATCGGCTGCCGTGACGGCCGCTTGCGCGTGAAAGAGGCCACGCTCGTCGTCCGGCTGGCGGCGACTTCGGCGGCCAGTTCGTCTTCGGTGGCGGCGGCTTCCAACTCTTCAAGCTGCAGCTCCATCTGGTCGATGAGGCGGCCGCTGCGCTCCGAGCGCTGGCCGAAGCGATCGCGGTTGAGCTTTTCGATCGTCAGCTTCAGATGGGCGATCAGCGCCTGGTCCTGGGATTGCCGGGCCCGGACTGCGATCGCCTCGGCTTCAGCGGCACGAGCTTCAGCGCGCGCGAGGATCAACGCCGCCTTCAGCGCGTCGATATCATCGGGAACCGCTTCGTGATCCATCGCCATGACAGGATTGAATCACAAAATCAGCGGATTGTAACGCCAAAAACGGCGGATACCGGCGCTCTTAGGGCGCTCATCCGGCACTCGACGGCCGCCATGTGTGCTGCGGATTCCGCCAATCGATGGCTTCGAGCATGTACCCCATCTGCGCCGCGCTGATCGCAACAACACCATCCACGACCGAAGGCCAGATGAAACGGCCCTTCTCCAATCGCTTGGCGTAAAGCGACAGGCCAACGCCGTCATGCCAGAGAATCTTGACCAGATCACCCTTGCGCCCGCGAAAGATGTAGAGATCGCCGCCGTGCGGGTCGCGCTTCAAGCCTTCCTGCACCTGAAGTGCTAGACCGTTCATGCCCAGGCGCATGTCGGTGTGGCCTCTGGTATTATTTCAGCTGGCGGCTTTCGTCGCTTTCTTGGAAGGACGGATCGTCTCGCCTCGACCTAACATTCCCACATACTGAACGATACGCTTGGCACGCATCTCCGGCCGCTTGGCGTCGTTCACCCTATAGATGACTGCAAACCGATTGGCTCGATCCAGGGTCTCAAAGAAGCGTTTCGCGGCTTCGTCGAGCGCCAGGGCTGCTTCCAAATCCTGCGGAATTTCCGCCTTTCCTTGCGAGGCATAGGCGGCGGCCCATCGTCCGTCATTCTTCGCCGCCTCGATCTGCGCCAGCCCGTCGGGCCTGAGCCGGCCCTGCAGCGCAAGCCGCTCCGCGGTCGCGCGGTTGTTCGCGGACCATCGACTTCCCGGCCGGCGGGGCGTCATGCGGACGAGAAAGTAGTGATCGTCGAGCTTGCAGAGCTGGCCGTCGATCCAGCCGCAGCAAAGCGCCACCTCGATCGCCTCCGCCTTGCCGATCGTCGTTTCGGGCGCTCCAATCTTGGAGACCCTGAGCCAAAAGCCCGCTGAGTCCGCCGGCTCACTGGACAGATGGGCTTCGAGGTCGCGAACGGTTGCGAACGTCAGGACTGGTTGGGTTCGATCTTTCATGCGGGCCATCTTCGCACGGACCTTAGCCGGCCGCATCAAGGTTGCGCTGACCCGCGTCGCTCGCGTCCACGCCAGATTGGCTACGACGTTCAAAAAAGTCTGCCGCTCAGTTACGCGGCCGTCCGATTTATCGCTCAGATCGGCGGGACGAAGCTCTTCTCCGGGAACGCCTTTTCGACCACGTCCAGGAAAGCGCGGACCTTGGCGCCGATCAGGCGGCGTGAACTCTGCAACGCCCAGATCTCCACGGGCGGACCGGCATGAGTTCCCCAATAGGCAAGCCTGCCGGCCTCGATATCTTCCGCAACAAGCAGCTTTGGCAGCAATGCCGCACCCGCACCCGCCAGGACGGCGTCGCGCACCATCAGCAGCGATGAGAGGCGAAGGATCGGCTCGGGCTTCAGGGCGATCTCCGATCCCGCCGCCGAACCCATCCGCCAGACTGAACCCGGCGGGGTCGTGCTCAGCAGCACTGCCTTCACCACACACGCTTCGCTGTCGGTCGTTTGCACGGGCCGCGACACACCGGGTGGCGCCACGATCAGCCGCTCATCGTTGAGAAAGCGGCGTCCGACGAGGCGCTCGTCCGGCGACGGGTCGATCCGGATCACCAGGTCGTAGCCATCCTCGACCGGATCGACCTTGCGATCCTCGGCGACGATCTCGAGCTCGACCTCGGGATAGGCAAGGGCGAAGCGGGCGCCGATCCGGGCAAGTGCCATATGTGCGAACACCACGGGTGCGCTGACCCGCAACCTGCCTTTCGGCGTCGATGCGCCGAGGACGACCGCCTCTCCGGCCTCCGCGATTTCACTCAGCAGCCCGCGCGTGCGCTCATGCAGCGACCGTCCTTCATCCGTCAGTCGCAGGCTTTGGGACCCGCGCTCGATCAGCCGCACGCCAAGGCCCTGTTCGAGTTCGGCGACCCGCCGCGACAGCGTCGCCTTGGAGCGGCCAGAGACGCGTGCGGCGCGGCCAAACCCGCCATGGGCAGCGACCAGATTGAAATCGGACAAGGCCTGCAGGTCCATCGCACCGTTCCGAATGTGAGACGATCTATCGCGATATTGGCATCTGCCGCTCATCGACGAAACAGCTATCTTCCTCTTCGAGACACACGGTCTTCAACCCTTCTTGAGGAGCATTCGAAATGACCATTCTCGTAACAGGCAGCACAGGCACCATCGGAGCGCAGGTTCTCGCCCATCTGCAGGGGCGCAACGTCGACGTCCGCGCTCTGACGCGCTCGCCGGAGACGGCGCAGCTTGCCGCTGGCGTGACGGCGGTGCGCGGCGACCTCGCCGACCCGGATTCGGTGCGCGCGGCCCTGCAAGGCGTCAGCACGCTGTTCCTGCTCGCCCCGAATGTCGCGGATGAACTAACGCAGGCCATGCTGACGCTGACGGTCGCCCGCGAGGCCGGCGTCAAAGGCATCATCTATCTCTCGGTCTTCGGCGGCGAGGCCTATGCCGACGTGCCGCATTTCGCCGGCAAATACACCGCTGAGCGCATGATCGAGGCGCTCGACCTGCCTGCAACCGTGCTGCGCCCCGCCTACTTCATCCAGAACGATCTGCGTCAGAAGGACGTTTTGCTGAACGCCGGCCTCTATGGCTCGCCGATTGGTTCGATGGGCGTCTCGATGGTCGATATCCGTGACATCGGCGAAGCCGCCGCCATCGAACTGGTTCGGCGCGAGCAGGCCCCGACGCCGCTCGGCCGTGAGACCTACGCCCTGGTCGGTCCCGACAGCCTGACCGGCGAAGGGATCGCGGCGATCTGGAGCGCGGCGCTCGGTCGCGCCATCCGCTATGGTGGCGACGATCTCGTCGTGATGGAGCAGCGCACGAAGACCATGCTGCCCGCCTGGCACGCGCTCGACCTGCGCCTGATGTTCGGTCGCTATCAGACCGAAGGGGCGGCGGCGACCGCCGACGATATCGCGCGCCTGACCAGACTGCTCGGCCACGCCCCGCGCTCCTATGCGGCTTTCGCGAAGGATGCCGCCGCCCAGTGGGCGAAGGGCTGAACCGCAGTCTTCCCCCAACTTCCTGCATCCCACACACGGAGATCTGCGATGACGACAATCCATTCCCTTCTGCCTGAGGACGCTCCTGCAGTCGCCGTCATGCGGCTGGCTGC
>JARLIU010000038.1 GCA_031291595.1 Ancalomicrobiaceae bacterium
AGCGCGCGGAGGGGAGACGAGCTCAAATGTCGAATTCAAAGCTCCACTAGACCCAATAAGTTGCTAGTGGTCCTTTGACTCCGACATTTGCTCAAGCGCGTGCGGCAAGTGGGATGCAAATGTCGGAGTCGGACCACTAGCGTGGCGATCGATCGCCGCCAACCGCGGCGAGAGGAGCGCGGGGCCGGGCGCCGATCCAGCCTTGGTCATTACCCCTTCGTCATGGCGAGCTGCACCCAGGTCACCACCTTGCCGGTCGTTTGGCTCTTGCCGGCGATGACAATCGACAACTGGTGACCGGACCTCGTCAGCGACAGCCTGCTGGTCGTGCCGCTGGAGGACGTCACCTGCATGTGCAACGCCGTACCTTCGATGCGGCCGGCCAGATTGGCTGAGCCGGTTTCGGCGCCGCCCTGGAATGTGCCAAGGACCTGACCGAGATCAGCGTTCCAGCGCAACACCACCGCCAGATGGGCACCCTTGGCCGCGCCGTCGCAGGCGCCCTCGATGTCGATCGAACTGCCGGAGGTTACGGCCGACAGATGGCAGTGCGTGGAGCCGGGCGCGTCGGTGGCGCTGGTCCGGATGAAGCCCGAGCCGGCCCATCTGCCGGCGAGGTCGGCGAGGAACGCGGCACCGTCGGCGGCGCCGGCGTTTGACGAACCGGCAACGAGCGTGGCGGCAGAGACGAGGAGGACACGGGCAAATCGCAACATGGCTGGGGCTCCGGCAAAATCGGAAGGATAACGCGCAACTCAGAAAATGCGATGGCAGGCAAGGCCGAGACACCAGTTTATCGCGGCGGGATGTGACAGTGTGATGTGTGGTCATCGACCGGCAAATGGCACGGTCCCGCCATTCCACGCAGCAATCGGGATGCGCAAGTGTGCGATGGCCCTACCGCTGGCACGGCGGACGATCAGGTCGTTGCCGCGGCGGCGTCGACGCACGCCACGCTGTTGGTCGCGGGGTACGAGCGCATAGTCCGTGCGGGCGCCGTGTTGGCGCAATTCCGCATGAAGCAAGACTGTTTTTCAAGGCGCAGGCGTAGCTCAGGCCTGACGCTCGGGCAGATGGACGACGAGCCCGTCGAGCGCGTCGGTGACCTTGAGCTGGCAGGACAGGCGTGACAGGCCGGGTCGCATGTCGCGGGCGAAGTCGAGCATGTCCTCTTCCATCCGCTCCGGCGTGCCGGTTGCCTCGACCCAGGCATCGTCTACATAGACATGGCAGGTGGCGCAGGCGCAGGCGCCGCCACATTCGGCCTCGATGCCGGAAATGAGGTTGCGCACGGCGTTTTCCATCACGGTCGTGCCGACGGCGGCCTCGACGGTGGTCGGCTTTCCGTCGAAGGAAACGTAAGTGATCTTGGGCATGGAGCGGGAGGTCCGTCTCTTCGGAAGCGAGGTTCGACTGCCGAGATAGACACATCCGAGCGCACGTCAAGCCATCAATTGGGCGATCGACGCAAACCGGCCACAGGGGCGTGGCTGGCGGGGTGTGGTTGGCTGGGCACTGCGAACCGGGCGCGGCGAACAACGCCGGTCGGCAGGGGAGGGGATCGGCTCCGGCGGCGCGGTTCGTCTGGTTCAGTCGCTGAGCGCCCGGATGAAGTCGTTGGCGACGACGAGCGCGTGCTCGAGCCCGGCGAGGCGGTCATCGTTCGGTGCCGGGTCGGGAAGCGGTCCAGCCTCGAGCCGCTCGGCCCAATCCGCGACGGTCCAGGCGCCGATGGCGCGGGCGGACCCTTTCAGCTGGTGCGCCGCTTCGAACCGGGCCTCGGGCGTCGTGGCGGCGGCGATGCGGGCGAACTGCTGCGGCGACTGGCGCAGGAACAGCGCGAGGATTTCCGTCTCCAGTTCGCGGTTGCCGTGCGTCTGGCGGGCGAGATGCACGAGGTCGATCGGGCGGCGGCGCAGGCCCGGGGCGGCCGGCGTATCGGACATCGATTTGGGGAGGTTGGCCGCCGCGCTCATGTCTAGGCTCCTGATCGTGTTCTTGCCGCTGATACGGATCAGCGATCAAAGGCCCGTCGGCAATAAAACGTAGTTAAGCGGTGCGGGCCATCGCGGACCACGGTTAGAAAAGGATGAATTTCTCCCGGGCTGGGCGGTTGCGGGGCGTGTTTCTGTGGTGTTTCGGCGCCGATCCCTGCACGCTCAAGACGAATGGTGTAGACTATTCGTTGGAAAGGTCGCGAGATCGGACAGGTTGACCTGACCTTGCCATCAGTTTGCCCCGTTTCCGATAGATGCGGCATCGCGCGGGAAAGCGCCCGCGCCGGCGTCGCCCTGGGGCGAGGGCCGAAGTCCGCCCGGATTGGCCTGTCTGCCGGCTCGCCGGTCGCGTGGACGGCAGGCGTGTTGTGGCTCCGCTCGGGCGTGGAAGGTGTCGTTAACGATGATTTAGGATTTCCGGTGGGGTCTGTTTCATCTTCGTTAATGTGCCATTACCATGAACATGCGGCATTTTATCGAGGAGGCTCGCGGGCGCTGGGGATCGGCGCCGGCGAAAGGCGGCCTCGCAATCTCGCCAGTCTTCGGTCTCGGGTTCAATCCCGGCGAAGTCGTGCGGGACGATCCATCGTAATGCCTCCCGGCAGCTGGCGGGGGGCAGGAATATCGCAATTCGTCAGGTGTTTACCCGGTCGGCAAGAAGCTTGGGGACGTCTGATCAAAGGGCACCGGGACGTCCGGGCGACGCGGGCTGCGGTCCGATCGCAGCGCGGGCGGAGTGGCGGCCGATCGATAGTCAGTACGGACGCGAGGCATGGAAGGCGATGGCAACACAACCGACGAAGGCCAGAGATGCGGCTGAAGCAGCGCTCTCGGCGGTCGAAGAGGCCTTGAAGCTCGACTTCGGCGGTCCCGATGATCCTGTTCCGCCCGCGCCGCCACCGATTTCCGCTGCCATGTCGCAAGCCCCAGCCGTTCCGCCGCCGGTGCCGACCGGCGATGCGGCGCGCGAACGTGCCTTCACCGAAGACCTGACTTTGCCGCCGCGAGCGCCGGCGGCGGCGACCGGGCGTCCTCAGGCCAGGTCCGACAAGCCGACACGTGGTGCCGATCCGTCTGCGGCCAGGCCGGTGCGCGAACCCGCCCCGGCGCGCAACCTGGATCTGCCGGCGCCCGTCCGCGACGCCCCCGTCGGTCGCGACGCTCCGGCCGTCCGCGACGCCAACATCGGCCCGAGCCCGCGTGCCGCCGCCAACGACGACCGCCAGGCCATCGGCCACCTTGTCTCCGCGCTCAATCGCCGGCCGTCGCCGGTGCCGTTCTTCATTGCGCTGGCCTTGTCCGTGCTGTGGATCGGCGGCAGCATCGCCTTTTCCGTCAACGGCGCGCCGGGCGGCGTGGCAACGCTGTTCGATACCGCGAAGAATCCGTTCCTCACCTGGATGCTGGCCGGCATCCTACTGCCGCCGGTGTTCTTCTGGGTGTTCGCCCTGATGATCTGGCGCAGCCAGGAGATGCGGCTCGCCGCGCGCTCGATCGCCGATGTGGCGTTGCGTCTGGCTGAGCCCGAGACCAATGCCGCCGAAGCCGTCGCCTCCATCGGCCAGGCCATTCGCCGCGAGATGAATACGCTCGGCGACGGGCTCGACCGCGCGGTCGGTCGGGCGAGCGAGCTGGAGGTCCTGGTCCACAACGAGGTGTCCTCGCTTACCCGTGCCTATGCCGAGAACGAACTCAAGGTGCGCGGCCTGATCGAGGAACTGGTCAACCAGCGCGAGGCGATCGTCAACAACTCCGAGCGCGTGCGGTCGCTGTTGCTCACCGCGCATGCGACGCTGGCCGGCGACCTCGATACCACCCGGCAGAAGATCTTCGAGACGGTCGACGAGGCGTCGGAACGGCTGACGTCGTCGCTCGCCAACAAGGGCGCCGAGGTGACGGCCGAGATCGACCGCTCCACCAATACCGTGCTGAAGTCGTTTGCCGACGTCGGCTCCGATGTCGCCGAGCGCATCCAGGTGACCGGGCAGATCGTCTCGGACACTCTGGCGATCGAGGGCGGCAAGATCAGCGATCGCATGTCGGAGAACGCCAAGGCACTGGTCGAGGGCGTCTCCGAACATACCAGCGGCATCGCCGAGACCGTCACGCGGATGAGCAGCGAGCTCATCGAAACCTTGAGCGAGCGTGGCGAACTCTTGACCTCGTCGCTGCACCACTCGACCACGACGCTGGTCGATACGCTCAACGAGCGCTCGAGCTTCGTCACGGAAGCCTTCAACGAGACCGGCAACACGCTCATCGACACGCTGACCGAGCGCTCGGCCGGCGTCAGCGACTCGCTGCAGCGCACTGGCTCCGAGCTGATCGACCGGCTGAGCGACACCGGCAATTCCCTGGTCGAGGCGATCAACGAGCGCTCGTCCAGCGTCAACGCGACGTTGAGCCTCACCGGCGCGACGCTGATCGACACCCTCAACGATCGCACTCGGGTGGTCACCGAAGCGCTGTCGACGACCGCCGCCGAGATCGGCGATCAGATGACGTCGACCGGCCAGACGGTGGTCGACCTGCTGACCTCGCGGTCGAGCGCGATCTCGGAAGACTTGTCGTCGACCAGCCTGTCGCTGATCGACGAGATGGTCAACCGCTCGTCCATCCTCAACGACACCTTCTCGCAGACCGGCAACTCGCTCGTCAGCAATTTGAGCGAGCAGGCGCAGGCGGCGAACGAGCAGCTGCTGCAGACCGGCGCGACGCTGCGGTCGACCGGCGAAGCGCTGATCGTCGATCTGACGTTGCGCGGCACGGAAGTGTCCGAGCGAATTGGCGAGACCGGTATCCGTATCGCCGAAGCGATCTCGCAGTCGGGTGGGGCGCTGGCCGAACGCTGGTCGGCCACCGGCCAGGCGATCATCGATACCGTCACCGGCCAGTCGCGCAACGTGACCGAACAGTTGGCGGGAGCTACGACGGCGCTGAGCGACATGGTGGCGACCGGCGGCACCGGTCTCATCGAGCGGCTGACGTCGACGGGGATGCAAGTCGCCGAGACGATCACCATGCTCGGCGGCGAACTCGACCAACGGCTGGGAACGACCGGCCGCGAGGTGGCCGAGACCATCGCTACGCTCGGCGACGACGTCAATACGCGGGTCGCGACGACGGGTGCGCAAGTGGCCGAGACGATCAGCATGCTCGGCGGCGATCTCGATCAGCGGCTGGGGACGACCGGCCGGGAGGTGGCCGAGACGATCACCAGCCTCGGCGGCGATCTCACTCAGCGGCTGGGGACGACGGGCCGGGAGGTGGCCGAGACGATTGCCAGCCTCGGTGGTGATCTCAATCAGCGGCTGGGAACGACCGGCCGGGAGGTGGCCGAGACGATTGCCAGCCTCGGCGGTGATCTCAATCAGCGGCTGGGAACGACCGGCCGGGAGGTGATCGGGACCATCGCCACGCTCGGCAACGACGTCAATACGCGGGTTGCGACGACGGGCGCGCAAGTGGCCGAAACCATCGCCACCCTCGGCAACGACATCGACACGCGGGTCGCGGCGACGGGTGCGCAAGTGGCCGAGACCATCGGCACGCTCGGCAATTCGCTCAGCGACCGGGTCAAGGCGACCGGCGATCGCATGTACGAGACCGTCGTCGTCCACGGCGGCCGGCTCAGCGACAACCTCAACCAGGTCTCGCTCGGCTTCGAGCAGACGCTTGCCGCCAAGACGCAGGAATTCCACGAGAGCCTGCAGCATTCGATGACGGGTGTCGGCACGGAGATCGAGCTGCGCACGGCCGATACGGCGGAACGGCTGACGCGGGCCGGCGCCGATGCGGCGCGTCACCTCGGCCAGCAGGCTCAGCAGGTGGGCGAGCAGTTCAACGCCGTGGCCGGTCGCCTGATCGACACGCTGACGACACGCGGACATTCGATCACCACCGAACTGACCACCCGCCTCGACACGCTCGACGACATCGTCAACATCCGCGCCGGCAATATCGTCGGCGTGCTCGGCCAGCGGACCGAGGACATGCGCGCGATCCTGGAATCGCGGCTCGGCCAGGTGGACGAGACGCTCACCAACCGCACCACCGCGCTTGCCGACGCGCTGCAGGCCCGCACCGACCAGCTCGGCAGCACCATCGAGGAGCGCACCCACAGCCTGACGGCGGCACTGGACGTCAAGATCGAGCATTTCGGCCAGTCGCTCGACACCAAGGCGGACGAGGTCGGCCAGATCCTGCAGTCGCGCGCCCTCGAATTCGAGACCACGGTGGCCAATCGCGTCGACAAGGTGGCCGTCACCTTCGCCGAGCGGACCGACGCCTTCAATCGGACGATCGAGACGCGCACGCAGAAGATCGAGGAAGTGCTCGACCACCGCGCACGCCAGATCGCCGAAACGCTCATCGAGCGTACCCGCGATATCGCGCGCACCTTCGTCGAGGGCCAGGCGGTCGTGACCGCCACCTTCGATACGCGCATGGGCGAATTCACCCAGGCGATGGGGCGCAAGGCCAATGACGTCACTGACCTGATCGGCGGCCGCGTCTCGGAAATGAATGCAACCCTCGGCACCCGGCTGCTGGAACTCGCCGATCTGATCGACAACCGCTCGGTCAACCTCGACCGGCTGTTGAAGGAACGGCTCGGGGCCATCGGCGCCACCCTTGGTCAGGAGACCGACAAGGCGCGCCAGGGCGTCATGCATTCGCTCGCCGAGCTGTCGCTCGACATCACGGCGAAGAGCGAGGAAGCCCGCCGCATGCTGGTCGGCACGGCGCAGGAAGTCACCGCTCGGCTCGAAAGCGAGACCCATCGCGCCAGCGAGACGCTGACCGTCACGTTCGACGGAGTCACCGCGCGGCTCGACGGCGAGACCCGCCGCACCAGCGAGACGCTGACCGTCACGTTCGACGGCGTCACCGCCCGGCTGGACGACGAGACCCGTCGCGCCAGCGAGACGTTGACGGCAACCTTCGACAGCGTCACCGACCGGGTCGGCCGGGCGACCGAAACCATCGCCGACGTGATGAACCGGACGACGGGCAACGTCACGGAAGTCATGGGCCATGCCAGCGACAACGTCACCGAGCTGATGGGCCGTGCGGCGGGGAGCATCACGGAAGCGATGGACCGCACCGCCGGGAACGTCACCGAACTCGTGGGCCGGGTTACCGGCAACGTCACCGAGCTGCTGGGCCGCGCCTCGCTCGATCTGGAGAACTCGCTCGGATCGCGCACGGCGACCGTGGTCGCCGATCTCGACGAGCGCACCCGCCAACTCTCCAGCCTGTTCGAAATCGACGGCAGGGCGCTCGTCGAAGGGCTGGAACGCCGCACCCTGGACTTTGCCGCCCGCACCGGCGCGGTCCGCAGCGAGATCCTGTCGAGCTTCGATTCGCAGTCGCAGGAGATCGTCGGCCGGCTCGATATGGCCGGACAGGTGATCACCGAAGCGCTCGACCGCAATGGCCGCGAGGTCACGGAAGCCGTCGCCCGCCAGGGCGTTGAGACCACACGGGCACTTATCGAGACGCGGAGCGAGATCGTCGGCGCCGTCAACCGGACGGCCGGCGAGGCTGTTACCAGCATCGCCGCGGCCAACAATCAGGTCCGGGCCGATGTGTCCGGCCTGCTGGAGCGGCTCGGCCAGGCCAACCTCGTGCTGCAGAATCTGATGACCCGGTCGAGCGAGAACCTGACCGAGATGGAGAGCAATCTCTCGCAACAGGCCGGCGACATGCAGTCGCTGGTCGAACGGGTGGTTGGCGATACGCAGCAGGCGACCGCCATGCTGCGGCAGGAATCGAACGCCTTGCAGACGATCACCCGCAGCGTGCTCGAGGATATCGGCGAGTTGACCGGCTCGTTCGGCGAGAAGTCGTCGCGTATCGTCGAGGCGACGCGCGGCATCGATGTCGCCAACCGGCTGCTCGAATCGACGCTTGCCGAACGCACCGATGCGCTTGCGGACCTCACCGTGCAGATCAGCGAACGTTCGGAGACGGCGGACAGCCTGATGCGGTCCTACACCAGCCTGATCAGCGACACGCTCGCCTCGGCCGAGGTGAAGGTGCGCGAGGTCGGCGCGACGCTGTCGGTCGGTGCTGAAACCGCCGTCCGCAACGTCGTCGGGCATCTGTCGACGCTGCGTGACACCGCCGGGCAGGAAAGTGCCCGCGCCGCCGCCGAACTCCGGCAGGCGCAGGAGCAGGTCATCGCCGAGATGGCGCGCTCCGTCACCGAGACGACGTTGCGCTTCTCGGAAGCCACCGAGAAGATGCGCGATGCCGCCCGGCTGTTGCAGAACGAACTGGAAGCGACGCGCAACGAGTTGAAGCGCGGCGTGTTCGAACTGCCGCGCGAGGCGGAGGAATCGACTGCGGCGTTGCGCCGGGTCGTTACCGATCAGCTTCGGGCGCTCAGCGAACTGTCGAGCCTCGTCGGCAAGCAGAACGCCGCCCTCGACGTGTCGCGCGCCGCCGTCGGCGGTCGCCAGGCGGAGGCCCGGGCGGTGGAAACCCGGGTGGCCGAGGCTCCCCGTCGCACCGAGCCGACGCCGGTCGAGCCGCGCCGGTCGTCGGTGGCGGTGGTGCCGGAACCGGCCCCGCGCACCGACCGAGTCCGGCGTGATGCGCCGGCCGGCGATCGCAACGGACGGGATCTCGCCGCCGGCGTCGATCGGGCGCTGAGGAGCGAGCAGGCGAGCGGCCAGCGCGGCTGGGTGGCGGACCTGCTGAAGCGGGCCTCCGGTGAGGAGGCCGAATTGCCGGCGACTTCCGGTCAGACTTCGAAGCCGGAGCGCGCGCCGCACCATATCGTCGAGAGCCTCAATTCGCTGTCGGTCGATATTGCCCGCGCCATCGACGACGAAGCCTTCGTCGACCTGTGGGAGCGCTACAAGCGCGGCGAGCGCAACGTCTTCACCCGCCGGCTCTATACGCTGCCGGGCCAGCAGACGTTCGAGGAGATCCGCCGCAAGTACGCCCGCGACGGCGAGTTCCGCGCTGCCGTCGACCGCTACCTGAGCGACTTCGAACAGCTGCTCGCCGATGTCGCCCGCACCGACCGCGACAACGTCATGTCGCAGTCGTACCTGACCTCCGATACCGGCAAGGTCTATACGCTCTTGGCGCATGCGTCGGGGCGGCTGGACTGAGATCGGACGGCCGAGGAATTGAGTTGGCGAGGGGCTGCCCGGCGACGGGCGGCCCCTTCCGTTGTTTGCGGAACTTGAAGTTCCGATTCAGGTTTCTCCAGCCGATGGCAAGGCCCTGTTTGCCCCCCTTCGGCCCTTCGGGCACCTTCCCCCACAAGGGGGGAAGGCGTAGGAGCCGCAAGCGTAGTGCTTGTAGTGAAGTACGGGACGCGCGCCATCGCCTTCCCCCCTTGTGGGGGAAGGTGCCCGAAGGGCGGATGAGGGGTGTACTTTTCAACCGTTCCACCGCTGCGGCTTTGCGAGCCACTTCGCCTTCGGCTCGCAAGGACGTTGAAATATCACGCTTTCCCGGCATCCGCCGCGATGGCCGCCCGATCTTCATGTGACGATTCAGCCGGGCTCGCCCTTGCCACGGTCTTTTCCCTTGTCCTGGCCGATCTTGGTCAGTTCACCCAGCACATCGGTCAGACTCGGCTTGTCGAGCTTCAGCCGGGGCAGGGGGCGGATCAGGTCGATGGCGGCCAGCCCGAAGCGGGCGGTGAGCAGGCCGTTGACGACACCCTCGCCGAGGCGGGCGGAGAGCCGTCCGACGATGCCCTGACCGAGGATCTGCTGCGCCAGCCCGTCGCCGAGCGCCATGCCGCCGGTGATGCCGAGCTGGGCGAGGACGCGGCCGGTGAGTTTCAGGAACTGCAGCGTGCCGGGACGGCCGCCGTAAAGGCCGGACAGGCGACGCAACAGCCGGATGGTTTCGTACAGCACGAATAGGATGTCGACGAGTGCGCGCGGCGAGATGGCGGTCATCAGCGTGACGCGGCGGGCGCTGTCGAAGATCGCCGCCTTGGCCTGCAGCTCGATCGGCCCGATCAGATCGCGTTCGGCCAGCACCAGAAGGTCGCGGCCGTCGACAATGTCGCGGGACGCTTCGGCGAGCAGTCCGCGGGCGCGCGCCGTCTCCGGCCGGTCGGCATAGAGGCGGCGCAGGTCGGCGACGATGCGGCGGGCTGCCCTGCCGTCGTCCGCTGCCGCGGCAGCCTCGGCCTCCGCCCGCAACCGGTCGATGCGGCGCATGCGCGACATCGCGCCGATCTCGTCGACGGTGAGGGCGACAAGCGCCCCGGCACCGACCGCCGCCAGTGCTCCGCCGAGCCAGCCGAGCCAGGAGGCGCGGCCGGACAGATCCTCGATCAGCCGGTCGACGGAAAGGCCGATCTCGAGGCCGACAAGGCCGACGAGCGACAGCCCGAGGAGCGGTTTCCACAGGTTGCGGCGGCGGACGGCTGGCCGGGGCGGCAGTTCGGCAGGCGGTTCCGGCTCCGGCTCGATGACGACGGTGGTGCGTCCCTCCTGCACCGCCGGCAGGTGGCCGTTGCGGTCGTGGGAAATGAGCACATCGTCCGAGCCGAGGCGGAAGGCGGCGGGCGGGCGCGGCTTGGCCGGGGTCATGTCAGCCGATCTCCGATAAGGAATTCCAGCGCCCGGTCGAGGCGGATGTGCGGCAGGACCAGCCCGTCGCCGGTTCGGGCCCCGGGTTGGCGCGACCAGGGACCGTCGGCCAGCTCCAGCTTGGGCGGGCGGAACCGCACGAAATTCAGCGGGTTGGCGAGGTGCGGCTGCGGTTGCGACTCCGGGTCTTCAGCTGAAGAGTCTGCTTGAGCGGCTGTGGCGAGCCGTGCGAGCTGAAGTGACGATTCAACATGAAGACACTCGAAAAGCGATTCCGGATCGTCAGGCAAGTCCCCGGGAAACAACGCGATTTCGCTCTCGCCATCGAAGCGCTCGCCTCCGAGCCCCTCGCCTTTGCCGGGCACGCCGAGAATGGCCGGCAGCATCTCGCCGCCGTGGCGCACCATGGCTTCCCGCGTGGCCCGGACAGCGGCGAGCGCCACCACGTCGACGCCGGCGCCCTCGATCTCGGCGCGCGTCAGGGCGCCTCTGACCAGCCGCCTCAGGATGGCTTCCAGCCGGTCGTGGCTCGATGAATGCAGATGGTCGGCCTTGGTGGCGGCAAACAGGATGCGGTCGATACGGTGGCCGAGCAGGGCATTGAGCCAGGAGGCACGGCCGGGGCGGAAGCACGACAGAATGCCGGTCATCGCCTCTTCGAGATCGGCGAGCGCGGCCGGTCCGGCGTTCAGCGCCTGCATCATGTCGACCAGCACGATCTGCCGGTCGAGGCGAGCGAAATGGTCGCGGAAGAACGGCCGGACGACGATGTCCTTATAGGCCTCGTACCGGCGGCGCATCATCTGGCGCAGCGAGCGCGGTGCGAGGGGGACCGCGGCCGCGGCGTCGGGGTCGTCAAGCGGCGCGAACGTCAGGGCCGGCGAGCCTTCGAGGTCGCCGGGCATCAGGAAGCGGCCGGGCGGCAGCGCCGAGAGCGCATGCGCGTCGGCCCGCGCGGCACGCAGGTAGCGGGTGAAGCGCTCGGCGAGGTCGCGGGCTGTTGCCTCGTCCTCCGGGCCATCGGCATCGACGCCGGCGAGCGAGCCGAGGTATTGGGTGGCAATGCCGGCGCGGCCGGTGCGGCGGGCACGGGCGAGCGTCTCGCGCGACCAGGCAGCATAGTCCTTGTCGATCAGCGGCAGATCGACCAGCCATTCGCCCGGATAGTCGACGATGTCGAGATTGAGCCGTCCGGTGCCGAAGGCGCGGGCGAAGGCCGAGGTCGAGGCGAAATCAACCGTGACCCGCAGTTCCGAAATGCGCCGGGTCGACTGCGGCCATAGGCGGTCGGCGAGCAGGGATTTGACATGCGCCTCGTAGTCGAAGCGCGGCACGGCATCGTCGGGTTGCGGCTGCAGGACAGCACCGGCAATGCGGTTGCCGGCGAGCGCGTCGAACAGCGGCAGGCGGCCGCCGCGGGTCAAGGCGTGCACGAGGGCAGCGATGAACACCGTCTTGCCGGAGCGCGACAGGCCGGTGACGCCGAGCCGCAGCGTCGGCGTGGCCAGATCGCCGGCATAGTCGACGGCCGTTCTGACGAGGCGGCGCACCTCGTCGCCGAGGTCAGCCCAATGTTCCGCCCAGCCCATGGCGCCCGTCCCAGCTCCCAATTCGTGCCGCGACGCTGACGGCGGCGGCGCCAACGTCAGCGCATCGCGGTTGCCGAAGATCGGCTTCCGCTGTTCGGCGCGATGCTTCCGGCCCAATATGGGGGCTGCCAACGTCCGGCGAAAGCCGGTTCATTCGTCGACGTCGCCGGTTTCGCCGTCGACCATGAACAGTTCGCGCGGACGGAAGAATGCGACGATGCGGCCGGTGCGCGAGGTGACATCGGCCCAGCGCCGGGCATCGAAGTCGATGACGCAGAGGGCGGCGGTCGGAAACTTGTCGCCGATCTCCTCGCGCAGTGCCGGGTTGCCGCTTCCTATCAGATCGACCGCCAATTGCTGCAGCGCCGGATTGTGGCCGATCAGCATGACGGATTTGGCGGCATCGCTCACCGCCTTCAGCCGCTCGAAGGCGGTCGCCGCCGATGTCATGTAGAGGTCGCGGCAGAGGCGGACGTCGAGATCGTCGGCGAAATAGGGCAGAAGCCCGGCCAGCGTCTCGCGCGTGCGCCGGGCGGAGGAACAGAGGATCAATTGTGGCACGAGGTTGTGCTGGGCGCAGTGCCGGCCCATCAGCGGCGCCGACCGGCGGCCGCGGGTATTCAACGGGCGGTCGTAGTCGTCGGCGTCCGGCTCGTCCCAGGCGGATTTGGCGTGGCGCAGAAGCAGCAGTCGCGGCATTCGCTTCGATCGTCCTCAATCGGCGCGGTCGGTCCTGTCGGTCACCAGCGGCTTCGCGACTTACACGATCGGGCCGGGCTGCGCCAGCACAAAGCGCCGGCTCGTCATCGTCCCGCCCAGCTTGCGCCGCACGGTGCGCTCTTGACTGCCGCGGCCGGCGCCTGCCTCATCGAGGGGGCCGGGACGGCGACTTTTCGGGGATTCGGGAGGCGTTGATGCGACTGGGATTGCGAATGGCTGCGGCCGCGATGTTTGTTCTTGCCGGCGTGATCAGCGCCTACGCCGAGACGACGGCGGCCGGCGTGTGGGAGACGGTCGACGACAAGACCGGCAAGGTCAGATCGACGGTGACGATCCTGCAGTCCGGCAACGCCTTCGTCGGTCAGGTGACGTCGATCGTGTCGCGGCCGGGCGAGCCGTTGAACCCGGTGTGCGAGCAGTGCCAGGGCTCTAAGCACAACCGGCCGATCATGGGTCTGCAGATCATCGAGCAGATGAAACGCGACGGGCTCACCTATTCCGGCGGCACCATCCTCGAGCCTGAGACGGGCAAGATCTACAACGCGACGATGACGCTGTCGGAGGATGGCAAGAAGCTGACCGTGCGCGGTTTCGTCGGCATTGCCGCCTTCGGCCGCAGCCAGACGTGGATCCGGTTGAAGTAAGGCGCGGGGGTCGGTCGTAGACTCGGCTTCACCCCTCTCCCGGCCGCTGGCCACCCTCCCCCACAGGGGGGGAGGGCGAAGGAGCCGCAAGTCGGAAGCTTTCGGCAAGATGGAATCGTGCACCAACTCCCTCCCCCCTTGTGGGGGAGGGTGGGCGAAGCCCGGGAGAGGGGTAAGAACAAGTCAAAAATCACTTCCGCCTGCTCACCGACGCGTCGCGACGGCCAGCCGTTCGAACAGATGGACGTCCTGCTCGTTCTTCAGCAGGGCGCCGTGCAGCGGCGGGATGAGCTGCTTCGGATCGCGTTGCTTCAGCACCGCCGGGTCGATGTCCTCGCTGACGAGCAGCTTGATCCAGTCGATCAGTTCCGAGGTCGAGGGCTTCTTCTTCAGCCCCGGTGCCTCGCGGATGTCGAAGAACATCTTCAGCGCTTCCTCGAGCAGCTGCGATTTCAGCCCGGGGTAGTGCACCTCGACGATCGCCCGCATGGTGTCGGCGTCGGGGAAGCGGATGTAGTGGAAGAAGCAGCGCCTGAGGAAGGCGTCCGGCAGGTCCTTCTCATTGTTCGAGGTGATGATGACGACCGGGCGACGCTCGGCGCGCACGGTGGCGCCGGTCTCGTAGACGTGGAACTCCATGCGGTCGAGTTCGAGGAGCAGGTCGTTGGGGAAGTCGATGTCGGCCTTGTCGATCTCGTCGATCAGCAGCACCGGCCGGGTGGGCGCGGCGAAGGCCTCCCACAATTTGCCGCGGCGGATATAGTTGTCGATGTCCCGGACGCGCTCGTCGCCGAGTTGGCTGTCACGCAGGCGGGCGACGGCGTCGTAGTCGTAGAGCCCCTGCTGGGCCTTGGTGGTCGACTTGATGTGCCACTCGATCAGCGGCAGCCCCAGCCCCCTGGCCACCTCGCGGGCGAGCACTGTCTTGCCGGTGCCCGGCTCGCCTTTGACCAGCAGCGGGCGTTCCAACGCCACCGCGGCATTGACGGCGATGCGCAGGTCTTCGGTGGCGATGTAGTCGCTCGTTCCGGTGAAACGCATGGCGTGGCAGGTCTCTCGCATCCGTGGGAAGAGTGAGAGTAGGCGGGGGATCGGGCTGCTTCAAGTGCGCACTGCCCGGCAATTCTTGCCGAGGTGGCCTGATTTTGCCGGTGTCGGCAATGGTAAATGAAAGGTAACATACGGAAATAATGCGATAATCTGTTTCTGAATGTTGGCACGGCTCCTGCTCTTTCCCCTGCCATCGACGCCGGACAGACCGGCTGAGCTTTGGTTTCGACGGGAGTAAGCGATGGGACTTTTCGGGGCGATGACCACGGCAGTCGCCGGGCTGCAAGCGCAGTCCTACGCGCTTGAGAACATCTCGGGCAATATCGCCAATTCACAGACGACCGCCTTCAAGCGGACGGACACGACGTTCATGGACATGGTGACCAGCGTCGGGTCGCTGCCGTCGCAGCAGACGTCGGGCTCGGTGTCGGCCTTCTCGCAGCTGATGATCAGCAAGCAGGGGCCGGTCAACGCCACCAGCGTGCCGACCAACATGGCGATCAACGGCGACGGCTTCTTCCAGGTGCAGCAGAAGACCGGCGAAGTGGATGGCGCGGAGACCTTCACCGGCGTCGACGTCTATACCCGCTCCGGCGACTTCACCATGGACAAGCAGGGCTACCTGGTGAACGGCGGCGGCTACTACCTGAAGGCCATCCCGATCGATCCGAGGACCGGCAATCCGACCGGCAGCACCGCATCGGTCATCCAGATCTCGACCGGCTACCTGAAGGCCAATCCGTCGACCGCGATCACCTACGAGGCCAACCTGCCGGCGACGCCATCGGTCGGGCTGTTGCAGCGGTCGTCCTTCTCCGCCGACCCGACCAACCAGCCGGCGGTGGCGGCGACCTCGGCGACAGTCACCGGCTCGGCCAGCTACAACGACATCAATCTGTCGACCAATGCCGACAACCGCTACAGCTTCATCGTCAGCGACGGAACGAACCCGGTGACGGTCACGTTGCAGCCGTCCGACGACGTGACTGGCCCAGGCACGGGCAAGATCAACATGGCCGATGCGATCACGGCCATCAATACGCAGCTCGCGGCCGCAACGCCGGCCTCGACTGTCACGGCGTCGGCCGGGACTGGCGCTGATGCCGGCAAGATCGTCTTCACCGATTCCGGGACCGGCGTCGGGTCGACGATCACCATCTCCAGCGAAGCCGCGACCGGCACCAACGTCGCGGCGATGGCCACCGATCTCGGGTTCTCCACTTCCGGCGTCACGGTGAACGGTACCAACGCTCTCAACGCCGGCACCAACGGCGTCGAGGCGCAGGACAATTCGAACTTCCTGCAACAGTCGCTCTCCGGCTCGTCGCTCACCTGCTATACGGCCGGCGGCACTCCGGTCGACGTACAGATGCGCTGGGCCAAGGTCTCCAACAGCCCGTCGACCTGGAACCTGTTCTACCAGTCGAGCACGACGGCGACCGGCGCCGCTACCATGTGGACCAATACCGGCACCTCGGTCGTGTTCAACGCCGGCGGCGTGATGACGTCGCCCACCAGTGGCAAGCTGAGCATTCCGAACCTGGCGGTCGATGGCACCACCCTCGGGTCGATCGATGTGAAGTTCGGCACCTCCGGGCTCACCCAGTACGACTCCTCCTCCGGCTCGGTGAACGTCTCGACGCTGACCCAGGACGGCTACACCTCCGGCTCGCTGACCAGCGTCGGCGTCGACGAGCAGGGGCGTATCACCGCCGCCTATTCGAACGGCGTTCAGGTCGCGATCGCCGCGGTGCCGCTCTACAAGTTCAACGGCGAATCGGCCCTGAAAAAGCTCAACGGCGGCGCCTATTCGCCGACGGACCTGTCCGGCTCGCCGGTGCAGATGGCTACCACCAGTATTACCGGTGGAGCGCTGGAAGGATCGAACACCGATATTGCGGACGAATTCTCCAAGATGATCGTCACCCAACAGGCCTATTCGGCCAATTCGAAGATCATCACGACCGCAAACTCGATGATGCAGGACGTGATGAACATCATCCGTTGACCCCGTCGCGGCGATCGTCGGCTTGACCGGCGATCGGCCCGCAGGATGAGCGCACATGAGCATTTCCTCGGCCATCTCGATTGCCGTCGCCGGCCTGCAGCTCAACCAGCAGGAATCGGCGCTCACGGCCCAGAACATCGGATCCGCGAGCCAACCCGGCTATACGCGAAAGATGCTCGTCACCAACGACCAGGTGACGGCGACCGGGCTCATCGGCATCTCCACCACGGTGCAGCGCTATGTCGACGACGAGTTGCAGAAGCAGCTGATCTCCTCGACATCGAAGAATTCCTACAATTCGACGATGGCGGACTATGCCACCAACATCGACCAGATGTTCGGCACCCCCGGGGGCACGAACACGCTGGAGACGACGCTGACCAATTTCAACTCCGCGCTGTCGAACCTCGTCACCTCTCCAAGCGACAACTCGATCCGGCTGTCGGTCATCTCCAGTGCCCAGGAGCTCGCCCAGCAGCTCAACCAGACCAGCGAGAACGTGCAGCAACTGAGGACCCAGGCCGACGGGGCGATCGCCGATGCGGTCGGCCAGATCAACTCGCTGACCTCTGGCATTTCCGAGTTGAACGAGAAGATCATCTCCGGCAGGGCCGCGGGCCAGGACATCACCAACCTGGAGGACCAGCGCGACGAGAACGTCCGGCAGCTGGCAACCTATGTCGATATCAACACGCGCGAGGATACGAACGGCAGCCTCAGCGTGTTCACGCCGTCCGGCCTGTCGCTGGTCGACCGCACGGCCAATCAGCTGACCTTCAGCCAGTCCGGCGTGCTGAGCCCGCAGTCGCAATGGTCGGCCGATCAGTCAACCTCGTCGCTCGGCACCATCACCGTCGGCACCGGGGCGAATACGACCGATGTGATCGCCTCGGGTCTGATCCGCTCCGGGTCGCTTGCCGCCCTTATCAACATGCGCGACGTCACGCTGCCCAAGGCGCAGAACCAGCTCGACGATCTGGCGGCATCGCTGTCGAGTTCCCTGTCCGATACGACCGCCACCGGGACAGCGGTCACTGCGGGCAGCGACACCGGCTATTCCGTCGACTTGACCGGCCTGCAGAGCGGCGATCGCATCAACATGTCGTATGTCGATGCTGCCGGGCTGACGAAGAATATCACGCTGGTGCCGGTGGCGAGCGCCTCAGATCTGCCGGTGCCGCAGGCTGCTTCGGCGGATCCGACGGCGACCGTCATCGGCTACGACAATTCGACCGGGATTTCCGGCGCCATCACCGCATTGCAGACCGCGCTCGGCGCCAAGTTCAACGTCTCCAATCCGTCGGGCAACGCGCTGCAGATCACCAATGTGGCGGGTGCGGGGGCGGTTACCATCAAGTCGCTGTCAGCGCAGATCACCACGACGGCGACGCAGAACGGCACCGGCGCGCTGGCGCTGTTCACTGTCGGCCAGAACGGTCCGGTCTATACCGGCGCCTATACGGTCAATGGCTCGCAGAAGCTGGGGTTGTCGTCGGTCCTCACGGTGAACCAGTCGGTGCTCGACGATCCCTCGCTGCTGGTGAAGTCGACGTCCTCGACCCTCGACGGCGATCCGACGCGGCCGCAGGCGCTGCTCGACCAGTTCAACTCTGCCCAGTTCACCTATGGGCCTGAGACCGGCATCGTCACCGGCAAGAATTCGTTTCAGACGTCGATCACCGACTTCGCCAACCAGATGACCGCCTACTGGGGGCAGGTCGATTCGGATGCGAGTACGGCGAAGTCGAGTCAGTCGGTGATCCAGACCAACCTGCAGGCACGCTACACCTCGACGTCGTCGGTCAGCATCGATAGCGAACTCGCCCAGCTGGTGCAGATCCAATCCGCCTACGCGGCCAACGCCCGGGTGATGACCATCGCCCAGTCGATGCTGCAGGCACTCGAGCAAATTCCGGTCTGACGGGAGTAGCGAACGATGAATGTTACCGGCATGTACGGCTTCCAGAGCTCGCTCGTCACCGCGCTCGGCTGGCAGCGCGACCAGCTCAACGACCTGGAACAGCAACTGGCGACCGGCCTGAAGTCGCAGAACTTCGGCGGTGTCGGCTCTGGCCGATCGCTCGCCCTCAACTTCCAGACCCAGCTCGACCAGGCCAACGGCTACCAGAACTCGATCAACCTGGTGAGCACCCGCATCAACCTGCTGAACACGTCGGTGCAGCGCGTCGTCGACATCGGCTCGCAGATGCAGCAGACGTTCAACACCCAGGGCTACAATCTGGAATCGACCGGTCTGACCGACCAGCAGCAGTCGGCCAGCAACGGCCTGCAGGAGATGCTGTCGATCTTCGCCTCCAGCGCCGGCGGGCCGTATATTTTCGGTGGCAAGAGCACCAACGCGTCGCCGGTCGCCGACATGGACGCGATCATCAACGGCGTCGGTTCGCAGGCCGGGCTGAAGCAGGTGATGAGCGAACGGCTGCAGGCTGACCAGGGTGCCGACGGGCTTGGACGGCTGGTGGTCGCGCCGATGGCGGCGCCCTCGACCGGCGGCGTGTCGGTTGGCGAGGACAATGCCACCAGCCCGTTCGGCATGAAGCTCGCCGGCATCACGTCCGCCCTGACCGGCGCCACGGTGACCCAGCCGACCGGTTCGCCTAAGGCCGAGACGGTGGACTTTTCCTCTGGCTTGCCCAATGCCGGCGACACCGTCAGCTTTGCCTTCACCATGCCGGACGGCACGACCAATACCATCAAGCTCACCGCCGGGACGACCAACGACGCCACCAAGGGCACGTTTGCCGTTGGCGCGGATGCGGCGACGACGGCTTCAAACCTGCAATCGGTTCTGACCGGGTCGATCACCACGGTCGGCCAGACCGATCTGACCGCGGCATCGGCGGTGCAGGCGGGCGCGGACTTCTTCGACACGTTCCAGGGTCAGGCGCCGCAGCGCGTGGTTCCCGACATCTCGTCGGGGACGCCGTCGTTCGCGACCGCGACGTCGCTGACCGGCGGTACGTCGGCCGATACCGTGATGTGGTATACGGGCGATCAGTCCAACACCGTTCCGCGCAAGGATGCGACCGCGGTGATCGATTCGACGCTTTCGGTCAACTACGGGGTGCGCGCCAACGAGCCGGCTTTCGCCTACATGGTGCAGCAATTGGCCGTCGCTACGGCCTTCGATGCGTCGAGCGGCACGGCGACCACCAAGACCGCCTATACGGATCTGACCAACCGCATCCAGGTGAATCTCGATTCACCACCGGCGACGAAGAAGGTCACCACCATCCAGTCGGATCTCGCCAGTGCCTACGCGACGGCCACCGCGGCCAAGACGCGGCATACCACCGAGATCAGCACCTACCAGACGATGGTCGACGGCTTCGAGCAAGCCGATCAGACGACGGTGATCACGCAGCTGGCCAACCTGCAAACGCAGATGCAGGCGAGCTACCAAGCATCGAGCATCCTGTTGAAGCTGTCGTTGGCGCAATATCTGTGATCGGCGACGGC
>JARLIU010000253.1 GCA_031291595.1 Ancalomicrobiaceae bacterium
CCGATCTGCTCGATCTTCTTGTTGTTCATCACCACGATGCGGTCGGCGAGCGTCATCGCCTCCATCTGGTCGTGGGTGACGAAGATCATGGTCGACTTCAGCCGCTGATGCAGCTGGGCGAGTTCCACCCGGGTGCGGGCCCTGAGCGCTGCATCGAGGTTGGAGAGCGGTTCGTCGAACAGGAAGGCATTCGGTTGCTTGACCACCGCCCGGCCGATGGCGACGCGCTGGCGCTGGCCGCCGGAGAGCTGGCCGGGCTTGCGATCGAGCAGGTGGCCGATCTCCAGCATGCGGGCCGCGTCGGCGACACGTTCGCCGATCACGGCGGCGGGCACGCCGGTGTTCTGCAGCCCGAACGCCATGTTCTGTCTCACCGTCATGTGCGGATAGAGCGCGTACGACTGGAACACCATGGCGACGCCGCGCCGGCCGGGCGGCAGATGGCCGATCGTTTCGCCGTTGATGCGAATCTCGCCGGCATCGATGCTTTCCAGCCCGGCGATCATGCGCAACAGCGTGGATTTCCCGCATCCGGACGGACCGAGAAACACCACGAATTCGTGCGCCGGGATCGACAGCGACAGGTCCTCGAGCACTGTCAGCGATCCGAAGCGCTTGCTCACATTGCGAATGTCGATTTCTGCCGTCACGGGCCTCTCCTCTCAGTCGGGCAGCGGATGAGACGGGGCACGCTGTTTCACACCTTCAACCGGACCACGTGATACGTATAAGCGGGGATGTCCGCGAGCAGTTTTCCGTCGCGGATCTCGGCGCCGGTTCCCGGCCGGGGAACGACTGCTTCCGGATCGGCGGCGGAATTGGCGGCCTTCAGGTCGGCATGGGCCATCTGCCGATGCTCGACGATTGTGGCGCCCGAACCGAACCCTTCGAGGCGGATGTCGGTGGCGATCGCTTCGCCGGAGCGATTGACGATGAAGAAGGTGAGATATCCGGCGTCGTCGTCGTGCACGGCGGCGACATCGAGCGACGGTACCGGCCCGAGCCCGTCGACATGGTAGCTCGGGCTGTCGATCCGCAGGTCGAGCGCCTTGCCGCGTCCGTAGTGCGAGGCGAACAGGAACGGATAGAATGTCGTCTGCCGCCAGGCGGGGCCGCCTGGAACGGTCATGATCGGCGCGATCACGTTCACCAGTTGGGCCAGGCAGGCAATCTTCACCACGTTGGAGCGCCGGATGAACGTATTGATGATCAGCGCGACTTGCAGCGCGTCCTCGAAATTGTAGATGTCCTCTAAGAGCGGCGGCGACGACGGCCAGCCGGAGGCGCCTTCGAGGATTGCCCGGTCCTGTTCGTTGGAATGATACCAGACGTTCCACTCGTCGAACGAGATGTAGACGGTCTTCGCCGAGCGCTTCTTGGCCTTGATGAAATCGATAACGCCGGAAACCGAGGAAATGTATGTGTCCAGCTTGATGGCTTCGGCCAAGAATGCCGGCGTATCGCTCGCCTTATTGTCGAAGTACATGTGCAGCGAGATGTAGTCGACCTCGTTGTAGGTATGGTCGAGGACGGTGGCCTCCCACTGCGGATAGGTCGCCATCTTGGCGTTGGACGAGCCGCAGACGACGAGTTCGATCGATGGATCGAACGCCCGCATGGCCTTGGCCGTCTCATGCGCTAAGCGCCCGTATTCGTCGGCGGTCTTGTGGCCGATCTGCCAGGGGCCGTCCATCTCGTTGCCGAGGCACCACAGCCTGATGTTGAACGGCTCCGCACGGCCGTTGGCAATCCGCAAATCGCTCCAATGGCTTCCGCCAGGGTGACGGGCATACTCGAGACAATTGCGGGCGGCGTCCAGGCCGCGCGAACCGAGGTTCACGGCATACATGAGCTCAGCGCCGACGGCATCGCACCAATCGGCGAATTCGTGCACGCCGACCTCGTTGCTGTCGGTGGTGTGCCAGGCGAGGTCGAGCCGGGTGGGCCGCTGCTGCTTGGGGCCGATGCCGTCTTCCCAGTTGTAGGCGGACACGAAATTGCCGCCGGGATAGCGGACGATTGGGACGCGCAGTTCGCGCACGAGTTCGATGACGTCGCCGCGCATGCCGGTCTGATCGGCGGTCGGATGCCCCGGCTCGTAGATCCCGGTGTAGACGGCGCGACCGAGGTGCTCGATGAACGAGCCGTACAGGCGCGGATCGATCTCCGACACCACAAAGCGCGCGTGCGCTGTGACCGTCGCCCTCATGTCGCCTCCCATTCGTATCAATAATTATGATTTACATCGCTTATCTCGATATTAAGCAGCCGGGCCGGCGTCTAGTCAAGCTCGTTTAGCCGGGAAAACATCCGGAATCTGCGCCGCGATGCGAAGCCGCCATGCGAGCCGGGAGCTAAACCAATACGATTCTTCGTGTTTTATGTATCGGGTTATCGGATGCTATTCGGTCTTGATGCGCAGCACCACGTCTTGGTCGTAGTTGCCGAAGCCGCGGCCGAAAATGTTCATGCCGCCGGGGTGGCGCGCGTCGTCGCGCACGCCGATGCGGATGCGAATGGAGTGGTGCTGCAACAGATCGAGCGCCCCCAGGCCGACATCGGAGATCCTGAGGCCGTCGATGTAGGTGCCATCGTCGCAGACGCGCCAGTTCTTCAGCTTGCCGTACTGCGATCCCTTCAGCTTCCACCACGACGGCGTGTAGACGCCGCGCTTGTCGCCGAAATCGCCCGGCGATGTCCAGGTGCCGACATTTATGCCATTGATTGTCAACGTGATATCGGACGGCCAGTCGGAAGCGGTCCCCGGCACTTCCGAACTCAGTTCCATCGCCACTTCGAGCTCGCGAATCGGGCTGCCGGTCAGTTTCGCGTTGTTCGGGAACTGATATTCGACGTAGCCGCGGGTGAACCAGATCAGTCCGGCCTTCATCCGGTCGGGATCGAGGAAGGAATTGGGCACGTCGAGCAGCCCGATGATGCCGTCGACGGTGCACAATCCACACGGCGACGTCACTTCGCAGCTGGTGTAGAGCCCGATCGGCATTGCCACTTCGATGGCGTTGGTATCGAGCTCCCGTTTGTCGCTCTTGACCACGACCAGGACTTCTTCGGCGGTCGCGAAGCAGATCTTCTGGTTGCCCTTGCGCGCCTTCTGGTTCTCGGTACGGATCAACGCGCCGTCCTCGAGAATCTGGACGTTGATTGACACGGTCGACTGCGGCAGGGAAAGCTCGCTGGCGATGTCATTGACGTTCATCGGCCCCTTCAGGTGCAAGAGCTTCAGAATCTGCACGCGGAGCGGCGAGGCCAGACCCTTCAGCGTTGCCATGCCCTGCTCGGGATCGATGACCATAAAATCACGTTGCATGATATGCTACTCACTGACGGCCCGGTTTTCGCCGAACAATATCAAAAATACTGATTTGTTCAATGCCGGCCGGCCAAATTGATGCGGTCGCTCGGACCGAAATCGACCGAGACAGGCGAGACGACGCCGGCCGTCTCTGCAACTCTGGCGTTTTCCACCGGCCTGTCGGACTGACTTGTGACTGGGGCGTCAGCCTGCCGGGCCCGTCCCGGATCGTCCGCGTCAGAGTGACCGCGCCGGATTGGTCCGGACGGCAGCGCTCAGGGCCCGCTCGCCTTGCGGAACTCGGCGCCGAATGTAGCGAGCTCGGCGGCGTTCAGATCCGAGACGGCCGAAAGCATCAATCCATCCTCGTGCCAGATGAGAAGATTGTAGCCGTCGCGGTTGGCCGCACCGTCGCGCTCGCCGTGTGCGGGCCGTACGAACAGATTGATGACATGGCCGGCATGGCGGAACACCAGCGCCGCCGTGACCTCGCCGCCGACATAGTCGAGCCGGCCGCCCACGAGCGGAAAACCGTCGGCCGCGAGGTCGACCACCGGCGGCGAGAACGACACCTTGCCGTTGAACCAGGGCTTGACCGTGTGCTGGTCGGAAGTGGCGACATCGGTCAGGTGGTCGGCGAGGAGCGAGCGGACATGGCCGGCGACGAGGTCGGCCTCGAGATTCGGGGCCATCACCTGCTGCGGCCAGACGAACAGCGCGATGCTCAGTGCCAAGAGCACCGCCGAGGCGGGCAGGCTCGCCGGCGTGAGCCACGCCACAAGTGCCGCGATCCGCTCGGCAATCCCCGGCTGGCGCGTCGGTGCCTCAGCGGCGAGCGCGGCCAGGATGCGTTGCCGCAATGGTTCCGGCGCGGCAAGTGGCGGATAGGCGGCCCGCAACCTCGCCCGCGCCGCCTTCAGCCGGACGAATTCGTCGGCGCAAGCCGCGTGTTCGGCCAGATGCGCCTCGACCCGCCGGGCGTGCTCGGCGTCGAGTTCGCCGTCGACGAGCCCATGCATGAGGTCGCGCCATTCGGCGCAGGGCCGGTCGTCGCGCTCGCTCATGCTGCGCCCCCGTCTGTCGCCGCCAGCCGCTGCCACAGCCTGGCAAAGGCCTGGCGCGCCCGGGCGAGCCGCGACATCACGGTTCCCATCGGAATGCCGGCGGTCTCGGCGATCTGGCGATAGGAGAGATCCTCGATCTCCCGCATCAGCAGCACGTCGCGCAGGTTGTCCGGCAGTCGGTCGACAATGGCGCGCACCAGCCCGTCCTCCTCGCGGCGCAGCAGTCCGGCCTCGGCCGAGCCGATATCATCGGCGATTGCCGCAAGCGCGTCGGCGGCGATGTCATCCTCCTCCTCCTCGGGCTGCGGGGCGACGAAGCGCCGCCGCATGCGGGCCTGGCGTTCGCGCCAGTCGCGCGCGGCATTGCGGACGATGGCGAGGATCCAGGCGCGCGCGTCGCCGCCACGGAAGTCGCCATACGCGCTGAAGGCCTTCAGGTAGGCCTCCTGCACGATGTCGTCGCTGGCGTCGGCATCGCCGGAGAGGTAGCGGGCGAGCGTATAGGCGGCATCGAGGTGCGGCAGCATGAGCTGTTCGAACGTCCGCGCCGTGGCCGCGTCGGACCGGGCAACCGGCTGGCCCGCCGCGTCGGCACGCGATGCCAGCGATATCCATGCCCGCAACCCGAGGCGCCCGGCGCGCCGGCCGATCCAGCCGGCCCAGCGGCGCATGGCCGCGGCGAGCCGGCCCGCTTCTCCCGCCACCGGGAGCCACAGTCCGATCGGGGCTGCTGTCGTCACGGCATTCTCCTCCTCGGCGTATCGCCGCCCCGCAAACAGCGCCGACCGCTGCCCCGCCGCTCACTTCTCGATCTTGGCATATTGCTTCAGGAATGCGATGACGTCCGCGCGCGCCTGCGGATCCTCGAGCTGGAACGCCATCCGGGTGCCCGGCACCATCGCCTGCGGGTTCTGCAGCCACCGGTTGAGCGCCTGCTCGGTCCAGATGATGCCGGAGGATTTCAGCTCTGGCGAATAGGCATAGTCAGGGACGCTGCCGGCCCGCCGGCCGACGACGCCGCGATGCTTCGGGCCGACGTCGTTGTCGTCGATCGTGTGGCAGTCCTCGCAGGCGTGGTAGATTTCCTTGCCGCGCTCGGCATTGCCCTCGAGCGCCGCGGCCGACGACGGGCCGACCAGGCCCGATGTCAAGGCGAGGGCGAAGAACGCCGTCGCGGGCGCGAGCCCACGATGAATAGCAGGCATGGTTCGTTCCTTTTTTGGGGGAAAGAAGGCGCCGGAGCCGCTCGCTCCGGCGCGACCGTGGTCAGGCGCCGAGCGGCGTGTCGACGATGGCGAGCGGCTCGGAACCGCGCACGAAATTGACCTCGGCGATACCGAGGTGCTGGCGGAGCGTGCCTGCCGGGACGACCATCGGGCCAGGCGTCGGCGCCGTGCCCGGCGCCGGCTGCGCGAAGGCGGTCGAGCGCGCCGTATGGAACGACACGTTGCCCTCGACCTTCTGCATCACCTGGTGGATATGGCCGTTGAGCACGGTGAGCGACCCGAAGCGCTTGAGGACGTCCAGCGCCTGGCCGCCGTCGTCGGTGCCCCAACCCCAGGACGGATAGACCATCCACAGCGGGATGTGGGCGAAAACGACGATCGGCGTCTCCGACGACAGGCCGCTGACGTCCTTGGCCAGCCAATCCAGCTGGTCGCGGCCGATGCGGCCGAGCCCGCCCTCGCCGATGTTCTGCACATTGACCAGCGCGATGTAATGCACGCCCGAATGATCGAACGAGTACCAGCCGGATCCCTGTGATCCCTTGCCGTAGCGATCGAGATAGGCCTTGCCCTTGTCGGCGTCGAGGACGTCGTGTTCGCCGGGAACGTAGAACACCGGCAGTCCCGCTTCGCCGATCAGTTGGTCCGCGGCATCGAACTCGTCGGCATGCGACAGATGGCTGATGTCGCCAGTGTGGATCATGAAGGCCGGCTTCACCGGCAGTGCCTTCACACGGGCGATCGCCGCCTGCAGCGTCGCCACGACATCGGTGTTGGCTGGCCGCTTGAAGCCGAGGTGGCTGTCGCTGATCTGCACGAAGCTGAAAGGCGTCGTCGCCGGCGCCGCCGCGGCCGCCTTCGCCATCGTCAGGGCGGCCGGAATTCCGGCGGAGACGGACCACAAGAGGCCGGTGCCGGCCCAGGACATGCATTCGAGGAAACCGCGGCGGTCGATGCCGTCGGCGTCGTGATGGGGCGTTTCGTCGGGTTCGATCATGCTGCTGCGCTCCGTGTCTCAACACGGAAAGGCGAGGGGCGCCTTCCCGCGGATCCAGACGGAGCGAGGCACCGGTTTATTCCGGCCCGGCCGGAAAATTCTCCGCGGGCGCGGCATCGAGCGCCCCCTCGTCGCTCGGACGATGAACTCGGCCTGGCGGACGGTGTCGGCCCTGCGCGCCATACCCCCGGCTTGCCGGGCATGGCCGGATCATCTTGCCGGTTGCGCGCGTTGGCGATGGGGCGGTGTTGCCACGCTGCCGAAAGGCCCGGCAGAGCGAACTTGCTGCGACGGCGGCCGGATCATCTTGGCGGTTGCGCCCATCGGCCGGGGCACGGTGTTGCAATGCTGCGGACATGCCCTGCAGATCGGACGTGCTGCGACGGCGGGCGGCGATGCCGGCATGCCGTTCGGGGAGTGTCTTGGTTTGATATTCGCGGGGGGTGTGGCTCGCGCGCCGCCGCTCCCCGGGCTCAGGCTTGGCATTCCGGTTCCGCCCCTCCCTTGTGCCAACGGCCCTCGTTTCCGACCGGCGTGGCCCAGTCGCATATGCCGACGGAGGTGATGACGTCGGGCCGGTCCGTCAGTCGGCGCCAGGTGTTTTTGTCCCCCCCCTGTCCGCTCCGCGGGGGCCCACTCCACTCATCGCGACGTTCGGTCGAAGTCTCATCATCCCGCCGATCCCGCGATAGATCGGGCGTTGATAGCGTTCGCGATCCAATCGGCAAGGTGTGGCTTATGCAGAATTGCCTTGAGCACCCCGATTGCCTATGGTCGGCGCGCATCAGCATGAGGCCGGAAATGAAACGCGCATTGATTACTGGCATCACTGGGCAGGACGGTGCCTATCTGTCCCAGCTGCTTCTTTCAAAAGGATATGAAGTCATCGGAATAATCAGGCGCTCATCTCATCGCGGCGTCGAGGATCACCGGCTGCGTTGGCTCGGTATAGCCGATCGGGTGACGCTCATCGACGGCGACTTGGCCGATCTTTCGAGTTTGGTTCGCGTCGTCAAGGATGTGCGACCCGACGAGATCTATAATCTTGCTGCGCAATCCTTCGTGGCGTCGTCGTGGCGGCAGCCTGTTCTGACGGGCAACATCACCGCCATCGGCGTCACAAACGTCCTCGAGGCCATGCGGGCTGAAGCGCCCAATATGCGTTTCTATCAGGCCTCCTCCTCGGAAATGTTCGGCAAGATCCAGGAACCGGCCCAGAGTGAGACGACGCCGTTTTACCCGCGTTCGCCGTATGCGGTCGCCAAACTGTACGGGCACTGGATCACCGTAAATTATCGCGAGAGCTTCGGCCTCCACGCGTCCTCGGGCATTCTTTTCAACCACGAAAGTCCTCTGCGCGGCATCGAATTCGTGACGCGGAAGGTCACCGACAGTGTGGCCCGCATCAAGCTCGGTTTGCAGCAGGAGCTGCGGCTCGGGAACATCGATGCCAAGCGAGACTGGGGACATGCTCGCGACTATGTCGAGGCCATGTGGCTGATGCTCCAGCAAGACCAGCCGGACGACTATGTAATCGCGACCGGTGTCAGCACGACTGTGCGCGACATGTGCCGCATCGCCTTCGAACACGTCGGCCTTGAGATGAACGATCATGTCGTCATCGATCCGGCCTTCTACCGCCCTGCCGAAGTCGATGTGCTGTTGGGTAACCCTGCCAAGGCGCGCGCCAAGCTCGGGTGGGCGCCCAAGACTACTCTGAAGGAAATGATCGTGGAGATGGTGGAAGCCGATCTCAAACGCGTGCACGCGAGCGGACTGCTGTCGTGAAACGGCCTCTCGAACGATCTTGCGAACCGGCGCCGGCAGTGCCGCTGGACGCAGGTAGGCGCGCCGGATGGGACGTAGGCGGCCATCAAGACGCCCGCCGGCTCGATTCGATCCAGCGCTCGCTCGCTCGCGACCGCATCGTGGCGCTTGCCCAGCGCGGCGTCATCGATGGCACAAGCGCCACGATCAAGCACGGTGGCAGCCGCCGCATGTCGGAGATTGATTTCACCTCAAGCCGCCTACGGACGGCTCTCTGTGCTGGCACCGCGTAGCGGCGCGACTCGCGACCAACAAATTGGCATGCCTAGTCCGAGAAGTGTCGGTGTCGGATCTGTGCCGTGCGATTCGTGTCCATCAAGAAAACTAGGTCAGCTATTGAAATCGTTGGATGGGGCGGGAGGGATCGAACCTCCGAATGGCGGAATCAAAATCCGCTGCCTTACCGCTTGGCGACGCCCCAATAGCTAACGCCGACCCCGAAGTGGGGCCGACGCGAGCGGGATCCCCCTATAGCGATTTCGATTGGCGCCCGCAACAGAAAGACCGGAGCGGCCGGTCGCTTCCGCATCGCGGGCTTCGAGAGGGGAGGAATTGCCGGCGCCATGACCCCGCGCGTGACGAGCGGAGATCGATTGGCAGCCGGTTCGAGCCATGCGAGCGAAGGCCAACGCGCCGCCGGCAGGCGCCATCTCCGCCTTTCCCCGTCGCCGCTACAGCGTCAGCAGCCCCGTCAGGTTCGGCAGCACCGCGGCCGGGCGGATGTCGTTGTATTCCTCCGGCATGCCGTTGCGGTTGATCCACACCGAGCGGAATCCATAGGCCGAGGCGCCGGCCGCATCCCAGCGGTTCGACGACTGGAACGAGATCGCTTCGGGGAAGGCCCGGAAGCGGGTGGTGACCAGATCGTAGACGCGCGGATCGGGCTTGTAGATGCGGATCTCGTCGACCGAGATCACCTCGTCGAGGCTGTCGCCGATGCCGGCGTTGGCGATCGCCGCCTGCAGCATCTTCGGGCTGCCGTTGGACAGTACCGCCAGCCGCGCGCCGCGCTGCTTCAACTGCTGGAACACTTCCGGCACGTCGGCATAGCAGTCGCAACTCCAGTAGGCGCCCAACAGCTTGTCGCGCAGGCTGTGGTCGGCGGAGGGCACGCGGGCGAGGGCATAGTCGAGCGCCTCCTCCGTCAGCGCCCAGAAGTCGCGATAGCGCCCCATCAGCGTCAGCATCCAGGAATATTCGAGCTGCTTGGCGCGCCATAATTCGGAGAGGAACTGAGCATCCGGCCCGACGGCCGTCGCATGCTTCCGGACCGCCGCATGCACGTCGAATAGGGTGCCATAGGCGTCGAACACGTAGATGGAGTGTTGGGAATGCGACATCGGCCGCTCCATGGTTCGGGTCGGTACGGGCGCCCGCGGATAGGCGGGCAAGGCCTGATCATTGCGGTCGTCCGCAGTCTCCACGGCCTTAGTAACGGCGTGAATGCGCCACGTGAAGAGCCATATTGGACGGCGCTTCACGGAATCATGTCGGAATCGGCGATCGGCGAGGGAATGAGCGCCCAGCCGCCGTTCCAGGCGCCGGCATGCGCCGCCATGGCCGCCGCCAATGTCTCCTGCAATTGCTCGACGCTCGGCCGCGCCGGCAGGGCGTAGCCGGCCTTCACCTGGGCGAGCGCCAGATCCCGGCCGTTGGCACTGCACAGATAGCCGTCGGCGCCCGGCGGCAGCGCCTGATCATGGTAGCAGGTCACCCTGGCGCCGGCGATGATCAGGCTGAGCGACGCCCGCGCCTGCAGTCCGCAGGCAAATCGCTTGCCGTCGGCGGCCTGGCAGACGCCGTTGCGCCCGATGCCGGAAATGCCGGTCAGCCGCAAACGCTGATCGTCGGCCTTCAGGCTGACGCCGTCAGGGTAGTCTATCCCCGTCGGCATCAGCGCCGCAACAAAGGTCGTCGGCTCGTCACCCGGCGGATCGAGCGGCGCAAAGGCGGGAAGCCGCAGCTGCGCCAGCGCTTCGGCCGCCTGCCGGCGCTCGGCCGATCGCGGCGGCGCGACATGGTCCGGTGCGGCCGCGTGCTGCTGCGGTGCCGGCGGCGGGGCAGGTCGCAGCCGTGCGGCCATCACCACCACCGCGATCATTGACAGCAGGGCAATGCTGGTTGCGACGCTGGCGACGAGCGCCAGCAGCCGGTTCTGGCGCCGGTAGCGGCTGATCTCGGCGGCGACATCCCAGTCCGGCGGCTCCGGTGCGCCGGGCTCGACCGGTATTGGCCGGTAACGCTCCCCCATGGCTCATCATCCCTGCCGCGGCGATCGGACGGCATCCGCTCGCGCGACCATGGTCGCCTGCGGCCGCCGCGTCTGCGGATCGCCCGCTCATGTCACCGTCGCTCGATCGTCTCTTGGCATTGCTGCTTCCCGATTTCAAGCGACGCCATCGATAGCGATTTAGGCCAACGACCGTTGTCGGTTCAGCTTCCGCACCCTATGTTGCGGCTGAGCGTCCGTGTGCGTGTTCTGCCGAAGTTGACGGAGTCGGTCGAATGAGCATGGCGCGCTGTCATCGCCGTTATAGGGGATGACGGTTCGCCCGGCACACGGAGACGTTTAGCGAGGGGCGATTTGCCCGTCGAGATTTTGCCGAGAGGCGTCGATGGTGAGGGGCCGGCTCGCCCGCTCGGATCTATTGGGCCGCGTTGCGGTCAGGCTGAAGAGACTTGAGAGGAGACCGGATATGGCTTTCGAACTTCCAGCACTGCCTTATGCATATGACTCGCTTGGCCCGTATATGTCGGCCGAGACGCTCGAATTTCACCACGACAAGCATCACAACGCCTATGTCGTCAACGGCAACAACCTGTTGAAGGACTCCGGCCTCGAGGGCAAGTCGCTCGAAGACGTGGTCAAGGAGAGTTTCGGCAAGAACGCCGGTCTCTTCAATAACGCTGCCCAGCACTACAACCACCTGCACTTCTGGAAGTGGATGAAGAAGGGCGGCGGTGGCAAGAGCCTGCCGGGCAAGCTGCAGGCGCTCATCGATTCCGATCTCGGTGGCTACGACAAGTTCCGCGCCGACTTCATGCAGGCCGGCGCCACCCAGTTCGGTTCGGGTTGGGCGTGGGTGTCGTTGAAGGACGGCAAGCTGGCCATTTCGAAGACCCCGAACGGCGAGAATCCGCTGGTCCACGGCGGCGTGCCACTGCTGGGCGTCGACGTGTGGGAGCACTCCTACTACATCGACTATCGCAACGCCCGCCCGAAGTATCTGGAAGCCTTCGTCGACAATCTGATCAACTGGGACTACGTGCTCGAGCTGTACGAAGCCGCCGTCTGATCCGATCGACTGCAGCGTGGATGCGACGGGGCCGCTCTGGCCCCGTCGTCGTATCCGGAGGGGAACATGATCGCCGAGGCACTCGAACGGGTCGGCTTGAGCCTCCTCGGCGGTTTTCGCCCCGCGGCCGGCGAACACGCCGCCCTGCAGCTTCCCGCAGATGTCGCCACGCTCGTTCTCCTCGGCTGGCCGGCGTCCGATCATTGGCGGATCTTCACCTCGTCACCCGAATATGCCGATCGAACGCCCAATCCGCTCGACCGCTGGACGCGGCGGGTGGTCGACGCGCTGGCGACAGATGTCGGCGCCACGCCACTCTATCCCTTCGGCGGTCCGCCGTGGCAGCCGTTCCAGGCCTGGGCGCAGCGGGCCGGCATCGCCCGTCCTTCGCCGATCGGACTCCTCATCCATCCGCGCTACGGGCTGTGGCACAGCTACCGCGCCGCGCTCGCCTTTGCGCGCCCCGTGGTCCTGTCCCCGTCCGAGCCGGCCGACCACCCGTGCGATAGCTGCCGGGACAAGCCGTGCCTGTCTGCCTGTCCGGTCGAGGCCTACGGGCAAACCAGCTTCGCCGTTGCCGATTGCCGCACTTACGTGACGGCGCACCCGGCCGACTGCCTGGCTGTGGGTTGCCACTCGCGCGACGCCTGTCCGGTCGGCCGCGGCTACCGCTACGGGCCTGAGCAGATCGCCTTCCATCAGCGCGCGTTTGCCGGGCTGGGACGCTGACCGCCTGCCGTGCTTCGCAGCCTCACGCCAGTCCGAGGACTCCCAGCGCAAAGGCCTGCGACGGCGCGACGTCCTTCAGCCGGTCGGACCGGCCGGCTGCGCCGCCGTGCCCGGCATCCCTGTTGAACTTCTGGCCGGCTCCCAATAGGCGCGCGGATCGGCTACGCCGATGGCAGGGCGCCGTGCGCTTCGACGGGCTTTGCCATCGGCTCGCTCGCCGAATCCTGTCCGATGTCGGCGCAGGAACTGCGCAGGATCTGGTCGAGCAGCCCGGGAAACCGGCCGTCGAGATCGGCGCGACGCAGCGTGTTGATGTTCTCGACGCCCTTCTTGACCATCCAGATCACGCCCGCTTCGCGCAATACCCGAAAATGGTGTGAGAGGGTGGACCGCGCCACGTTCTCGATCGGACCGGCCATCGAACAGTTCAGGCCGGCCTCCGCCGCCGCCAACGCTCTCACGATCGCGATGCGCACCGGATCGCCCAATGCGGCAAGTACGGCCGGAAGGCGGATGTCGTCTGTTGCGGGATGGAGGTAGCAGGACATAAGGCCACCCTATCATGGCGGTTGACAGTGTCCAATAGTTCGGTATTTTGGAACAACGGTATTACCGAATTAGCGAAATAGAAGGACGGCAACCATGCGCTTCCAGGATCAGATCATCGCCGTGACAGGCGGCTCGACCGGCATCGGCTATTCCGCCGCCGAAGCCTTCATCGCCGAGGGGGCGAGCCGGGTCTACATCACCGGCCGAACCGCCGGGACACTCCAAACCGCCGCGAGCCAACTCGGCAACCGGGCGGTTGCCGTTGTCGCCGACGTCGGCACGTCGGCGGGCCGGCAGGCGCTCAAGGCGGCCATCGAGGCCAACGGCGACCGCCTCGACGTGCTGTTTGCCAACGCCGGCATCGCGGAATTCCGCGGCTTCGCGGAGACGGACGAGGCGCTGTTCGACCGGGTCTTCGACATCAATGTGAAGGGCGTCTACTTCACGATCCATACGCTCTTGCCGCTGATCCGCGACGGAGGGTCGATCGTGCTGACCGGCTCGATCTCCGGCTACACGGGCATGGCCAACACCAGCGTCTACAGCGCGTCGAAGGCGGCGGTGCGTTCGTTCGCCCGCACGCTTGCCAGTGACCTCAAGGCGCGCAAGATCCGCGTCAACACGCTGAGCCCCGGCGCGACCTTGACGCCGATCTTCGGCAAGGTAAGCCTCAGCGAGGCGGAGGTTGCCGGCTTCCAGGCGATGCTCGAGACCAGGGCGCCGGCCGGGCGAATCGGTCAGCCCGAGGAAATTGCGGACGCCGCGCTGTTCCTGGCGTCGTCCGGGGCGAGCTACATCAACGGCGTCGAACTCTCTGTCGACGGCGGCCTCGCGCAGGTCTGATGAAGGCGGGGCCTCGAAGCCGGCGTGCGTCTGCGAGGCCCCTCGTCCTCATCCCTCCGCCTTATCGACGACGCCGAGCGCAAAGGCCTGCGACAGCGCCACCTCCTTCAGCCGGTCGAACCGGCCGGCTGCGCCGCCGTGCCCGGCATCCATATTGGTCTTCAGCACGAGCACGTTGTCGTCGGTCTTCAGCGCCCTGAGCCTCGCCACCCATTTCGCCGGCTCCCAATAGGTGACGCGCGGATCGGTGAGACCGGCGAGCGCCAGGATCGGCGGATAGGGTTTGGCTTCGACATTGTCGACCGGGGAGTAGGACCGGATCAGCCGGAAGGCTGCTTCGTCGGTGATCGGATTGCCCCATTCCGGCCATTCCGGCGGGGTCAGCGGCAGCGTGTCGTCGAGCATGGTGGTGAGCACGTCGACGAACGGCACTTCGGCGATGATGCCGCCGAACAACTCACCTGCCTGGTTGGCGATCGCCCCCATCAGCATGCCGCCGGCCGATCCGCCATGTGCGACGATTCGGCCCTTCGCCGTATAGCCGGCTGCGATCAGCGCCTGCGCCCCGGCGACGAAGTCGTCGAACGTGTTGGTCTTATGCTCGCGCCGTCCGTTGGCGTACCAGTCGTAGCCCTTGTCCTGGCCGCCGCGCACATGCGCGATGGCATAGACGAAGCCGCGCTCGACCAGCGACAGGATGGAGACGGAAAACGCCGCCGGAATCGTGATGCCATAGGCGCCGTAGCCGTAGAGGAGGAGGGGCGCCGTGCCGTCTACGGCCGTGTCCTTCAGATGGATCAGCGAGATGGGGACGAGTTCGCCGTCACCGGCCGGCGCCTGGATCCGGCGGGTGACGAAGCGGGCCGGGTCGTGGCCGCTCGGCACCTCCTGTTCCTTGCGCAGGGTCCGCTGGCGCGTCTCCATGTCGTAGTCGTAGACGCGCGCCGGCGTCGTCATCGACGAATAGGAGAAGCGCATCATGTCGGTGTCGAATTCGAACGACGGGATCAGTCCGAGCGAGTAGGCCTCTTCGTCGAAGGCGATCCGGTGTTCGCCGCCGTCGGCAAGCCGGTGAATGACGATGCGCGGCAAGCCATCGGCCCGTTCCAGCCGCACCAGATGGCGCTTGTACACGGTGACGCCGAGAATGAGCACGCCGGGCCGATGCGGCACCAGTTCCTGCCAGTTCTCCCGCCCCGGCGAGGCCAACGGCGCCGTGACGATGCAAAAATCCTTGGCATCCTTGGCATTGGTGCGGATGAACAGGCGGTCGTCGCCGTGGTCGACGTCGTACTCGACCGCCGTCTGCCGCGCCGCGATCAGCACCGGTGCGCTGTCGGGCCGCTCGGCTTCAATGAGGCGGACCTCGCTGGTCTCGTGGTCGTGCACGTCGATCGAGACGTAGCGGCCCGACTGCGTCTTCGACAGCCCGACGAAGAAGCCGGGATCGGCCTCCTCGTAGACGACGCGGTCGTCGGCGATCGGCGTGCCGACGACATGCGCAAGCACCCGCGACGGACGGTGGTTCTCGTCCACATGCACATAGAAGAAGGTCTTGCCGTCGTTCGCCCAGACCGCGCCGCCGGACGTCTCGCTGATCTCGTCGGCGAGATCGACACCGGACGCGATGTCGCAGAGGCGCAACGTGAAGAACTCCGAGCCCTTGTCGTCGGCGCCCCAGGCAAGCAGGCGATGGTCCGGAGAATGCCCGGCGCTGGCAAGGCGGAAGTAGGCCTTGCCGGCCGCCAGGGCATCGCCGTCGAGGAGGATCGTTTCGTCGCCGCCGTTCCGCGGCGTCCGGACGAAGATCGGATGCTGGCCGCCGTCGCGATAGCGGCTGGCATAGGCATAGGGCCCGTCCGCTGCCGGAACCGTCGAATCGTCCTCCTTGATGCGGCCGCGGATCTCCTTGTAGAGCGCCTCCTGCAACGCCGCCGTCGGTGCCATGACTGCCTCGGCATAGGCGTTTTCGGCTTCGAGGTAGCTGCGGATGTCGGCCGGCAGCGCCGAGGGATCGCGCATCACCTCCTGCCAATTGTCCGCTCTGAGCCAGGCGAAGTCGTCGGCGAGTTCGACACCGTGGACGATTCGGGCGGACGGTCGCGGCTGGCAGGCGGGGGTCGGGTGCAGGGGGCTAAGGTTCGGCATCAGTCGGTCAATCCGTTCGGATCCAGTCGCATGGCAAAGCCGTTCATGCAGTATCTGAGGCCTGTCGGTTCCGGTCCGTCGGGAAACACGTGGCCGAGGTGGGCGTCGCATGTCGCGCAGCGAATTTCAATGCGGCGCATGCCATAGGACGTATCCGTAAGCTCGATGATGGCGAATTCGTCGATGGGAGCGAAGAAACTCGGCCAGCCGGTGCCCGAATCGAACTTCGTATCCGAACCGAACAGCGGCTCGTCGCAGCAGATGCAGCGGAACACCCCCTCGACCTTCTCGCGCCAGAACGGTCCCGAACAGGCGCGCTCGGTGCCGTGCTCGCGGGTGATGTGGTATTGCTCCGGGGTGAGCTGGGCGCGCCATTCGGCATCGGTCTTGACGACTTTGGGCGGCGGTGCGGTGCGGCGCATGAAACCCTCCTGTGGCAGCGGCCGGTTCGGTGACGCCGCAGCAAATAGGGATTGCAGCCGGCTCCGGCAATCTCCGTAGGCCAATTGGCGAGGGTTTTTGAACGTGATCGTGATCGGCCAAGAGGTGATCGGCGTCATTCGGTCCATGCCCGCGAGAACTGACCAAATCATACGCGGTGCGATCGGTACGGGCGTCTGTTGAACCGAATGCTTGCGAATTCGCTTGTGCCACGCAGCGATGATCGAACCTGCAGGCGCAGGAACCCTGCAAAATTGCTTATCGTCGCGTCCAGTCCACCATAAAACATCTTGTTTTTCTCAGCAGAGCGACTTATAGGAACGCAAGAACACATGTGGCGGCGATTCACTTGCCGCCCGTAGGGTTCGAGGAAACAGATCTTTGCTGCTTGCACGGATCATGTCGTTATGACGGTTCCCAGCTCGACGGCATGAACACAATTGCAGCCACGACAGGTGAGATATGAGCGACTCTGCTGCGAACAATCTGATTGAGCTTGCGGCCGACATTGTTTCGGCTTACGTGAGCAATAATACGGTCTCGACGCAAGAACTGACTGGGCTGATCAGCGACGTCTATGCGGCCTTGCAGCGCACCTCGTCCGGTGTTGCGCCCGAGCCGCTGCCGGAGCCGCTGAAGCCCGCCGTTCCGGTGAAGAAATCGGTCACCCCCGACTACATCGTTTGCCTGGAAGACGGCAAGAAGTTCAAGTCGTTGAAGCGTCACCTGCGTACCCAGTACAACGTGACGCCGGAAGAATATCGCGAGAAGTGGGGCCTGCCGCCGGACTATCCGATGGTCGCTCCGAACTACGCCCAGGCGCGTTCGGACCTCGCCAAGAAGATGGGTCTCGGCCAGCAGCGTCGCCGCAGCCGCTGATTCGACGACTTGTTGCCACGCGTTCGAAGGAGCCGTCCGGATTCGGGCGGCTTTTTTCGTCTACGGCGGCCGGCCGGAGCGCTTTGGTATTGCCGTGACGGCGCCCCGAACGGCTGCCCATCCGCCGGATGGCTGCCGCATCCCGCCTTAGACTTTCGTCGGGGTGGGTGGATGCCGTCCGGTCATTCCGACCGCGCCGGGCATAGTCCCGGCAGCGGCCTTCGACGGCGCCCATCGCGCCGGGCGCACCAGTTTGCCGAGCGCCGTTCGCTCCGCCGCCAGTGCCTGCACCAGGCCGATGTGCCGGTTCAGGCTGTAGGTCCAGTGACCAGCCAACCCGCGCGCCCGTTCGCCGCGAAGCGCCTTGGCCAGCCGTTCGATCAGTGCGAGCCGACCCGCCGGCGTCTCGTCGCCGATCTCGGTCGGCCCGACTGGCACCAGCCGTGGCAGCATGATGTCGCGGGCGTAGGTCTCGGCACCAGTCCGGATCGTCGTCGCCATCGCCGCCGCCACACGCACCGATAGCGGTACCGCGCAGATTGCATCGCGGCCCGGCGCCTGATGCAACCCAGGCGCTTGCCCGCTCGGTCCCGCGCCACCCCATTTTAAGCTCAATCGCTGTCGCATCGCTTGACCCGCTCCTGTCGCCGGACCGGCCGTCGCTGCCGGCGCCCGCCACTGTCCCGTGCCGGCCCGGAACACCCAACACCAAGCGTTTGAACGGGTTTTCCGACGCGGCTGGCGAGCCGCCGGCGGCAAATCGTCGGTCTGGCGGGGGCGGTCCAGGACCGGCCGGAGCTAGAATGCCAGAGCCTGGAGCAGGGGGGATAAGCGGCTCGATGCACCCGCCCAGAGCAGGAGGAGTATTTATTATAAATTGAATGACTTATCCCCGGCCGCAACGAATGGATGATAATCCAGAGGCTTATTTTCCTAGGATTGGTCCGATGACGACCACATAGGGGGTGATGATGGATACCGCACATGCCGTTTTGCGGCTCGACGACCGACCGATCGTCAGCCGTCCGCGCCGCTCCGCACTGATCGAATGCCTGATGGTCGAAGCCGCGGTGGCCGCCAGCTTCCGCATACCGCGCACCGTGTTCCACGCGCCCAACCGCTGCCCCGCGCCGATCGCCTATGCTCGGCAGATCGCCATGTATGTCGCCCACGTCTGGCTTGGGCTGACCCTGACCGACGTCGGCCGCTATTTCGGTCGCGACCGCACCACCGTCTCGTACGCCTGCCGAGTGGTGGAGGACCGGCGCGAGGATCCGCGCATCGACCGGCTGCTGTCGTCGATCGAATCCGCCGTCGACCTCTGGCGCACCAACGGCCAGCGCATGGGAGGCGAGCAGTGACGGGCGAGATCAGCCGTCGCAGCGAGCGGCTCGTTCGCGCCCTCGCCCTCACCCCTGGCGTGTGGGACGTTCGGGACCGGCGAGTTCTGCGCCTGGACGCATCCGGCAGCTTCAAGCGCATGACGGTCCCCCATGAGGTCGAAGCCGAACTCGTCGATCGCGGTCTCGTCGTGGCAACGGCTGGCGGTCTGGCGCTCAGCCCGGAGGGGCGGGCATTGCTGGCGCGATTGAGCGGCGAGGACCACGCCTATCGCTTGCAGCACGGCAAGGTGCGACAGGCGCAGGTCGTCG
>JARLIU010000254.1 GCA_031291595.1 Ancalomicrobiaceae bacterium
CCGCAACACCTACAACTATCCGCCCGGACCATCGATGCGGATCATTTCCGACTTCTTCGCCTATACGTCCAGCCACATGCCGAAGTTCAACTCAATCTCGATCTCCGGCTACCACATGCAGGAGGCCGGGGCGACGGCGGATCTGGAACTGGCCTATACGCTCGCCGACGGCATCGAGTACATTCGCGCCGGCGTCGCCGCCGGGCTCGAAGTCGATGCCTTTGCGCCGAGATTGTCGTTCTTCTGGGCGATCGGCATGAACTTCTTCATGGAGGTGGCGAAACTGCGCGCCGCGCGGCTGCTGTGGGCCGAACTGGTGATGCAGGAATTCGCGCCGAAGGACCCGCGCTCGCTGTCGCTCAGGACCCACTCGCAGACCTCGGGCTGGTCGTTGACCGCCCAGGACGTGTTCAACAACGTCGGGCGCACGGCAATCGAGGCGATGGCGGCCACGCAGGGCCACACCCAGTCGCTGCACACCAATGCGCTCGACGAAGCCCTGGCGCTGCCGACCGATTTCTCCGCCCGTATCGCCCGCAATACGCAGATCGTGTTGCAGCAGGAATCCGGTACCACCCGGACCATCGATCCGTGGGGCGGCTCCTATTACGTCGAGCGGTTGACGCATGAACTTGCTGGCCGCGCCAGGGAACACATCGCGGACGTCGAGGCCCTCGGCGGCATGGCTAGGGCGATCGAGGCCGGCATGCCGAAACTGAAGATCGAGGAAGCCGCGGCGAAGACCCAGGCGCGCATCGATTCGGGCCATCAGACGGTGGTCGGCGTCAACAAGTACAGGCCGCCGGACGAACGGCCGATCGAGGTCAGACAGGTCGACAATTCGGCGGTCAGGGCGACGCAGATCGACAAGTTGCGGCGGCTCCGGGCAGAGCGTAACGAGGCCGAATGCCAGTCCGCGCTCGCCGCGCTGACGCAAGGAGCGGCCGGCGGCGGCAATCTCCTCGATCTCGCCATCAAGGCGGCGCGCGCCAAGGCGACCGTCGGCGAAATCAGCCTCGCCATGGAAGCCGTGTTCGGCCGGCATCGGGCGGAGATCCGCGCCATCCACGGCGTCTACAAGCGGGAGGTGGGAGCCATGTCCGACCCGGTCACGCAAGTCGCCGCACTGGTCGAGGCATTCGAGGAGGCGGACGGACGGCGGCCGCGCATCCTCGTCGCCAAGATGGGCCAGGATGGCCACGATCGCGGCCAGAAGGTGATCGCCTCGGCGTTTGCCGACCTCGGGTTCGACGTCGATATCGGCCCGCTGTTCGCCACTCCGCAGGAAGCGGCGCGCCAGGCGGTCGAAAACGACGTGCATATCGTCGGCGTGTCGTCGCTTGCCGCCGGCCACCTGACGCTGGTGCCGGCGCTGAAGGCGGCGCTCGAGGCGCAAGGCCGCGACGACATCATGATCGTCGTCGGCGGCGTGGTGCCGCCGCAGGACTGGGACGCGCTGTACGCGGCCGGCGCTTCGGCCATCTTCCCGCCCGGCACTGTGATCGCCGACGCGGCCGTCAAGCTGATCGAGGACTTGAACCGGCGGCTCGGCTACCATCAGGCCGCGGCGGAATAGGCGGCGACACCACGGTGCCGCCGCATCTGCCCGTCGCGGCTCACATCGCGGCGAATTGCGCCTCTACGGCACGATGGTCCTGCCGCCAGCCGTCGTAGACTTGGACGGCCATCGAATCCGGCGTGATATAGGCGTCCCCCGCGACCATGCCGGCGACGACAGCCCGGGCAACGTCCGCCGGGCTCGCCTTCGACACCGGGAAATCGACGGTCATGCCGGTATCGACGGGACCGGGCAGGACCGCATGCACGGAAATGCCGCTCTTGGCCAGGCTGCCGCGCTGGGCCTGCGTCAGCGACAACAGCGCCGCCTTCGACGCGCTGTAGCCGGCGATCGCCGGCATGCTGGCGAGCGAAACGATGCTGCCGACATTGACGATGGCACCGCCGCCGTTGGCCTCGATCACCGGGGCCAGCGCCCGCACCGTCAGCATGGGGCCGAAATAGTTGACCGTGAACTGGCGCTCGACGTCCTCGACCGCCTCCTGCAGCGAGTCGCCGAAGCTCAGCACGCCGGCGTTGTTGATCAGGATCCGCACATCGGCGACGAGTTGCGGCAGCCGGGCGATGCTGGCGCGATCGGCGACGTCGAGTTGCACCGGCACGACGCGGCGATCGGCAAAGCCCGCGGCATCGGGGTTGCGCGCGCCGGCGTAGACCTTGGCCGCGCCGGCGGCGAGAAGGGCATCGACGATGGCACGGCCGATGCCGCGATTGGCGCCGGTCACCAGGGCGACGCTGTCTTTGACCTGCATGGGACATCCTCTTGGGTTGGTGGATGCCGCCACAGGTATTGCTGCGCCGATCCTAGTTAAATCCGCTGGAACGCCCTATACTCGTGCAGAATTCGCATGAAAGGCGGGAGCCATGCAGATCGAAGCGCTGCGCATTCTGGTGGAAGTGGCGCGGCGCGGCAGTATCGCGGCGGTGGCGCGCGACCACGATACCGAGCCCTCGACGGTGTCGCGCCTCGTCGCCGGGCTCGAGGCCGAACTGGGCTTTCGCGTGCTGCAGCGCACCACCCGCCGCATGGCGCCGACGGAGACCGGCGCGCTCTATCTGCAGCGGGCGGAGCAGCTCATCGACGCCTTCGACGCGGCGCGCGAGGAAGCCCGTGCCGTCAACAGCGGGCCAAGCGGAATCCTGCGCCTGTCTGCCTCGGTTGCCTTCGGCACCACCCTGATCATCCCCGCACTGGCGGAGTTTCGCAGGCTCTACCCGCAGGTCGCGCTCGACCTGATGTTGACCGACGACGTGCTCGATCTGGTCGAGGATCGCATCGACCTCGCCGTCCGGCTGGCGCCGAGCATCGATGCGGCGGTGATCTCGTCGAAGCTGATGGCGACGCGCTACCGGGTCGTCGCCGCGCCCGACTATCTCGCGGCAGCCCCGCGGCTCGCCGAACCGGCGGACCTGGCGCGCCACAAGTGCCTGATGTTCGCCCTGCCCGACTATCGGTCGAGCTGGCTGTTCCGCGCGGCCGACGGCACGGTCACCGACGTGCCGGTCGCCGGCGACATCCGCATCTCCAATGCGCTTGCGTTGTTTTCCGCCGCGCATCAGGGGCTCGGGCCGGCGCTGCTGCCGGACTGGCTGGTGGACCCGGACATCGCCCGCGGCGCTCTCGTCGACGTCTTCCCCGGCTACGATGCCGCGGCGACAAGCTTCGACACGGCGGCCTGGCTGATCTATCCGAGCCGGTCGTTCCTGCCCAACAAGGTCAGGGTGTTCATCGACTTTCTCAGGGCAAGGCTGGGGCGGCGATAGACGGGTGCGACAGAGCGCGCCGCCTCACTTCCCCGTCTGGCCGCGATGCCTGAGCGCATGGTCGGCGAGCACCACCGCCAGCATGGCCTCGGCCACCGGCACCGCGCGAATGCCGACGCAGGGGTCGTGACGGCCTTTGGTCAGGATCTCGGTCGCGTGGCCCGCGGTGTCGATGGTCTTCCGCGGCGTCAGGATCGACGACGTCGGCTTGACCGCAAACCGGGCGACGATCGGCTGGCCGGAGGAGATGCCGCCCAGAATGCCGCCGGCATGGTTGGAGCGGAAGTCCGGCCCATCGTCCTGGCGGGTATAGATCTCGTCGGCATTCTCTTCGCCCGAGAGTGCGGCCGCGGCGAAGCCGGCGCCGATCTCCACGCCCTTCACAGCATTGATCGACATCAGCGCCGAGGCGATGTCCTGGTCGAGCTTGCCGTAGATCGGCGCGCCCCAGCCGGCGGGGACGCCCTCGGCGACGACCTCGAGAATCGCGCCGACCGAGGAACCGGCCTTGCGGATGCCGTCGAGGTAGTCTTCGAAGAATGCCGCCGCCTTGGCATCGGGGCAGAAGAACGGATTCAAGTCGCGCTGATCCCAGTCCCAATAGGCGCGGTCGATGGCGTGCGGTCCCATCTGCACCAGGGCAGCGCGAATGGTGACGCCGCCCGGCAGCAGATGATCGAGCACCTTCCTGGCCACGGCACCGGCCGCGACACGGGCCGCCGTCTCGCGCGCGCTCGACCGACCGCCGCCGCGATAGTCGCGCACGCCGTACTTGGCGTCATAGGTGAAATCGGCGTGGCCCGGACGGAACTTGTCGCGGATGTCGGAATAGTCCTTGGAGCGCTGGTCGGTGTTGCGGATGAGGAGCGAGATCGGCGTGCCGGTGGTGACCGGGCCGCCATACTCCGCTTCGATGCGCTCGTCGACGAACACGCCCGACAGGATCTCGACTTCGTCCGCCTCGCGCCGCTGGGTGACGAACCGGCTCTGGCCGGGCTTCCTGCGGTCGAGGTCGGCCTGGATGTCGCTCGCCTCGAGCCGGATGCCCGGCGGGCAGCCGTCGATGACGACGCCGAGCGCCGGCCCGTGGCTCTCGCCCCAGGTGGTCATGCGGAAGAGGTGGCCGAAGGTGTTGTGCGACATGGGGCTGACCGGCTGACGTCTTCGACTTGGGGGTGGGCGGGAGGGCGCCAAACGCCTTCGTGTAAGCGTCCGGGCCGAACCGGTCAACAACGCGGGTGCGGGCGGCAGCGCCGGGCCGCGGCCAGCATGCCCCCTGCCGCCGCCGGCGATGTCGCCGCGATCGCGACCCGGTTCGGTCGCTGTCCTGCCGGACGCCGCAAAAGCAGGCAATGCGGTGGCGGAGGCGCCCAGCGCAGCGGCAGCGCCGGGCACAGACAAGCGGATGTGATCTGCCGCCCGAAGCTAGGTATTCACGGGTAGTTGGCTGCTGCGACGGCGGAATCCTGCAGCGCCGCGCATGGCTCGCCCGCGAATTCAGGATACCCAACTCTCGTCGGGGCTGTTCAATAATCCGTCGAAGCGCTATATGAGTGGCGTGAGTGGTGCAGTCGCTTCCGTCGCCGGTTTACCGGTGATTTTTTAGCCCCTTAATATGCTCAACTTGAGCATAAGCGGGCGGGAGACCAGGATGTCAGATACTTTCAACGAACCGGTCGCAGCCGAGGTCGAACTCGCCCAGGCGGTCAAGCCAAAGCGGACTCGGGCCCGCGTTGCCAAGTCCGCGCGCGCTCCGGCCGAGGACCTGCCGGATCTCGCCTATACGCCGGAAGTGGCCGAAGCGACGGCGCACCTCTACGAGCGCGTCAAGCATGTGATCCCGCCGATCGAGTGGCCATTCCTCGCGCCTTACGTCAAGGCGATCAACGAGTTGAAGGCCAAGCGCAACGCCGTGATCCTGGCGCACAACTACATGACGCCGGACATCTTCCATTGCGTTGCCGACATCGTCGGCGACAGCTTGGCGCTCGCCCGCGAGGCGGCCAAGACCGACGCCAAGGTGATCGTCCAGGCGGGCGTACTGTTCATGGCCGAGACGTCCAAGGTGCTGAATCCGGGCAAGACCGTGCTGATCCCGGACGTCAACGCCGGCTGCTCGCTCGCCGCCTCGATCACCGCGGCGGACGTCCGGCTGCTGCGCGAGCGCTTCCCCGGCGTGCCGATCGTGACGTACGTCAATACCTCGGCCGACGTGAAGGCCGAATCCGATATCTGCTGCACCTCGGCAAATGCGGTGCAGGTGGTTGAATCGCTCGGCGCGCCGCGCGTCATTCTGCTGCCGGATCAGTATCTTGCCCGTTTTGTCGCCACGCAGACCAAGGTGAAGATCATCGCCTGGAAGGGGGCCTGCGAAGTGCACGAGCGCTTCACCGGTTCCGAACTGGAGCGCTACCGGGAAGAGGATCCGGGCATCCAGATCGTGGCGCATCCGGAGTGCCCGCCGGATGTCATCGCGGTCGCCGATTATACCGGCTCGACCGCCGGCATGATCGACTACGTCAAGGCACGGCCGGGTGGGCGCGTGGTGCTGGTCACCGAGTGCTCCATGGCCGACAACGTGGTGCGGGAAGCACCGCAGGTGGAATTCGTGCGGCCCTGCAATCTGTGTCCGCATATGAAACGCATCACGCTCGCCAAGATCCTCGACAGCCTCGTCAATATGACGACCGAAGTCGTGGTGGAGCCGGCAATCGCCGAAAAGGCGCGCCGGGCGGTGGAGCGCATGATCAACTTGCATAGCTGAGGCTGGGCACTTTTGCCGGCCTGGCGCATTTCCTGGTCGGATGGGACCATCCGATCGACAAGGGAATGCACCAAATTCAAGGGCTTGGGCGGAGGCTTGTCGTCGGATCGCCCCGATTCGACCGATAACTGCACGCCCCAGCAGCGACGCCTGCCCGCGGTACCCAGCCGCCGGCGCATGAAGGAGGGCCCGCCATGGCCTACGGTTCGGAAACTGTCACCCTTCGCGCTTCCATCCGCCGCCGCGCTGCTGCGCGCGGCACGCTCATCGTGGGCGGCGGGCTCGCCGGCGTGTTCTGCGCGCTGAAACTGGCGCCGCAGCCGGTGACCATCCTCACCGCTGGGCCGTTCGGCGAGGGCGGTTCGTCGGTCTGGGCGCAGGGTGGCATGGCGGCCGCCGTCGCCACCGGCGATACGCCGGAGAAGCATCTGGCCGATACCATCGCCGCCGGCGCCGGCATCGTCGACGTCGCCATGGCGTCGCTGATGACGCATGCGGCCCGAGCCCGCATCGAGGACCTCCTCTCCTATGGCGTGCCGTTCGATCGCGCCATCGACGGCAGGTTGCTCACCGGGCGCGAGGCGGCGCATTCGGAGCGGCGCATCGTGCACGTGCAGGGCGATACCGCCGGCAAGGCGATCATGGCGGCACTGGTCGAACGCGTCCGGGCGACGCCGTCGATCCAGGTGATCGAGAACGTCGTCGCCGAGGACCTGATCCTCTCGGACGGTCGCGTGGTCGGCGTCATGGCGCGTGGGCAGGGCGGACGGGCCGGCGATGCGGTCGGCTTCACGGCGCGCAACGTCGTGCTGGCGTCGGGCGGCAGCGGTCACCTCTATGCGGTGACGACCAATCCGCCGGAATCGTCCGGCAACGGCATTGCGCTGGCGGCGCGCGCCGGCGCCGTACTGGCCGACCTGGAATTCGTGCAGTTCCATCCGACCGCGCTCGATGTCGGCCGCGATCCCGCCCCCTTGGCCACGGAAGCGCTGAGGGGCGAAGGCGCCACGCTGATCAATTCCCTGGGCGAGCGCTTCATGACGAAGATCGATCCCCTCGGCGAACTCGCCGCGCGCGACATCGTCGCCCGCGCCATCCACGCCGAGCGGGCGGCCGGCCGCAAGGTCTTCCTCGACGCCCGCACGGCGATCGGCGCCGCATTTTCCAGAAAATTCCCGACGGTCTATGCCTTCTGCCGCGAGGCCGGCATCGATCCGGCGGTCGAACCGATCCCGATGGCGCCGGCGGCGCATTATCATATGGGCGGCGTCTTCACCGATGCGCACGGCCGCACCACGGTGCCGGGCCTGTGGGCCTGCGGCGAGGTGGCCTCAACCGGCGTGCACGGCGGCAACCGGCTCGCGTCCAATTCGCTGCTCGAGGCGGTGGTCTTCGCCACCCAGGTGGCCAACGACATTGCCGGCGAGATGGACGGCGGCGCGGGCTTCGTCGAGACCGACAGCAGCGTGAGCGTCGCCGCGCGCGCGCCGACGGCGGCCGACGACAGTCTCACCAGCTTGATCCGCCAGACGATGGCGCGCGATGTCGGAGTGGTGCGCGATCACGACGGGCTTGCCCGGGCGATCGCCACCTTCGACCGGCTCGCGGCGCAGCGTCCGTCGACGCAGGTCGCCAACCGGCTCACCGTCGCCCGGATGATCGCCGTCGCTGCGCTCGACCGCACCGAAAGCCGAGGCGGCCACTATCGCTCGGACTATCCCGAGCCCGTTTCCCTCAAAGCCCGGCGCAGCTTCACGCGCCTCGACCAGGCCGACGCCTACGCTGTCGCGGCGGCCGAATAGCCCGGCGTCGCGGCGCCCGAACAGATGGATAGATGCGAATGAACGCCTTCCTGCCGTCCCTGCCCCGCCTTCTGGTCGAAGATGCGGTGAAGGCGGCGCTCATCGAGGATTTGGGCCGAGCCGGCGACATCACCAGCCAGGCGACGATCCCGGAAGACGCCAACGCGACGGCGGTGTTCGCCGCGCGAAAAGTCGGCGTGGTGGCGGGCCTCGACTTCGCCGAACTAGCGATGCGGCTGATGGATCCGGCGATCCGCTTCGAGCGGCTGGTTGCCGACGGCACGCGGCTGACGCCCGGCCAGATCCTCGCCAAGGTCGAGGGGCCGGCGCGCGGCATTCTCTCGGCCGAGCGCGTGGCGCTTAATTTCCTCGGCCGGCTGTCCGGCGTCGCCTCGGCGACGGCGCGCTTTGCCGATGCCATCGCCCACACCAAGGCCCACATCGTCTGCACCCGCAAGACCACTCCCGGCCTCAGGGCGTTCGAGAAATACGCGGTCAAGTGCGGCGGCGGCTCCAACCACCGCTTCGGCCTCGACGACGCGGTGCTGATCAAGGACAACCATATCGCCGTCTGCGGCTCGGTCGCCGAAGCGGTCAGGCGCGCCAAGGCGTTCGCCGGGCATCTGGTCAAGATCGAGGTGGAGGTCGATACGCTCGATCAGCTCGTCGAAGCGATGACCGAAAAGCCTGACGTGGTGCTGCTCGACAACATGGGACCGGAGCAGCTCAGGCAGGCTGTCGGCATCGTCGCCGGGCGGGCACTGACCGAAGCTTCGGGCGGCGTGACGCCGGAAACGGTCGTGGCCATCGCCGAAGCCGGCGTCGACCTCATTTCCACCGGCTGGATCACGCATTCCGCGCCGGTGCTCGACATCGGCCTCGATTTCGACGTCGGATGAGCGGGCGTCAGCTCTTCACCGCCCGGTAGAACGTCAGGCCGCCGATCTTGGCGACGCGCTGCATCTGCGAGGCCCAGTCGGGCTTGTCCGAGCCGCTGCGGAAGTGGGTCGAATCGGCGATATCGTCGAGATAGACGCGGCCGGCGGTTGCCTCGCGGGCGACGACGACGGCCCGGCGCCAGGTCGCTTCGTCGCGCTCGACCCCCAGATGGTGCGAACACATGAAATCGAATTGGCAGTGGCGCCGATCGGTGCGCTGGTAGACGACGCCGCAGATGGTGTTCGGATAGACCCGGCTCAGCACGCGGTTGAGCATCACCTGCGCCACGGCCTGCTGCGCTTTGGTGCCTTGGTCGGCGGCGCCGAAATAGATCGCATCCACCAGGCACTGCTGCTGGCGATCATCCTTCACCGACTTCGGCAGATCGGCATAGGCCGAAGGCCGCATCGGCACCGGCTTCGTCACGGTGTCGAGCGCTGCGACGGCAGGTCCGGGCGCCGCGGATGCGTCGGGCGCGGCGAACAGCGCCTGGAACGGCTGTTCGATCGTATCGCTCTGACCGGGGCCGGAATAGGCGAGCGTCGGTGCCGTCCCCGGTGCCGGGGCGACCGGCGCGGGCTCGACCTCGTCGGCGCGGGTGGAATAAGTGCGCGGACCGGGGCGGCGATGCCCCGGCGCATCAAGCGACAGATCGGCATGCGGCGACGGCGTGCCGGCGTTGTCGCGCCGAGCCTCGGGTTTCGACGGCATGGCAGGAATCGGGGGCAGGCGGTCGCCTTTTCCCACCTTGAAGGCATCGGGGCCGGGGACCGGCGGCAGCAGCGGCCGGTGCGACGGCTTCAGCGAGCCGGTAACGATCGGATCGACCGGCCCGTCGAGCCTGGCAGTGGCCGAGCCGGCGAGCGGCGCGGCCGAAGCGATGAGCGGGGTGATGACCGGAGCGGCGGCAACCGGGTCGGTCGCCTCGGCCACATCGCCGATGTCGCCGGCATGGATCGTGGCGCCATCGCTCGCCAGTTCCTGACCGCGCGCCAGCGCCGCAAACGCCTGAAACTCGGCGACCCAGTCCGTATCGGACTTGGCGAACGCGAGACGCGGATGATCGGCGTCGGAACCCGGCGTCACGGCGGTCGGCGTGGCGGCGAGAAATGCCACGACGGATAGTGCGCCGGCCGCCAACAGCGGCATGGCGAGCGGTGCCTTCGACGAGGAACGACCAGGACGTGCCATACGCGTTACGCCGGTCCACACACTGAGCACAGCCTGCCCTGTCCCGGCAAGCTGCGCGGGACCTGACGCCTGGCTCACCGAGGGCCTTCCGTTCCGGATCAGGCCTCGGGTGCATTGTCGTCCTGGTAACCTTGAAATACCGTTAAGAGCCGGTGCTTCAGCTCGCGTTCGAGCAGCAGCATCGCCGCGAACGGACCGCCGGCGCGGGCGAGAGCGGCGTGAACATCGGCAACCGCCAGCCCTTCGGAACCGAAGCGGCGGCGGATGCGATCGGCCACGAGGGCAGGCGGCTGGGCCTGCCGGCGGCGCGCGATGGCCGCCGCGGCATCCTCGCTGCGCGCCTCGATGGCAGCGGCGAGCGCGTCGATCCCCTCTCCCGATGTGGCCGAGACGAGCACGACGGCAGCCTGGCGGGGACCGCCGGTCGCTGCCAGCGTCAAGGCTCCTTCGACGTCGGCGGCGGCGCGGCGGGCCGCATCGCCCATGTCGGCCTTGGTGACGGCGACGATATCCGGCAGTTCCATGATGCCGGCCTTCATGAACTGCAGGCTGTCGCCGGATCCCGGCTGGATGAGGAGGAGGACGGTGTCGGCCAGCAGCGCGATGTCGCCCTCGGACTGACCGACGCCGACCGATTCGACAATCGTGAGATCCTGCACGGCGCGCATCAGCACGGTGGCGGCGATCGCGGCATCCGACAGGCCGCCGAGCCGGTCGCGCGCGGCAAACGAGCGCACGAAGATGCCGGTGTCTTCGGGGTCGGTCCTGAGCCGGGTGCGGTCCCCCAGCAGCGCACCGCCAGACAGTTGGCTCGACGGATCGACGGCCACCACGCCGACGCTGCGGCCGGCCTCGCGGGCGCGGCGGATCAGCGCATGGACGAGGGTCGACTTGCCGACGCCCGGCGGCCCGGTCAGGCCGAGCACTCTGCCGTTCGGGCTCGCGGCGGCCGCATCGAGCAGCCGGGCCAGATCCTCGTTGCCCGCAGCTGTCTCGATCAGCGACAGCGCGCGGGCAAGCGCGACCTTGCCACCGGACCGGATCGTAGCGAGCGAGGGGATGGGCGGCATGGATTCGGACGGTGTCGCGGTGGCTGGGGGTGGCATTCTAGCGAGCGGGACGGCTTCGCACCACGCCGACGGAAGTGTGAGGCGATCCGCGCCAAGGCAGCGTTGCCACATCCGCCGCTTGATTTCGCCTGCGGGTTCGCGGCACAAGCAAGCAACCGCAATTCATCCGGGCACGACTGATGATCTTCCCATGCGCGCGCCGGCTCCGCACCGGCCTTCTTGCATTCGCCGCCATGGCCGCAGCGTCGTTCGTGCCGGCCAACCCGGCCGCTGCCCTCGACATCGGCGCCAAGGGGGTGCTCGTCCTGCTGGCGGGACCGATCAAGCCGGGCGATTCCATCAAATTCCGCAATTTCCTCAAGGCCGCCCCCGCTGGCAGCTATCATGCCGTGGTGCTGGCGAGCGGCGGCGGCATCATCGTCGAGGCGGTGGACATCGCCCGGCAGATCCGGGAGAACCACTTGGCGACCGTGGTCGATGCCGGTCATTTCCTGTGCGCCAGCGCCTGCACCATTTTGTTCGCCGGCGGCACCGCACGCTACTATCTCAATGCCAATCATATCGCCGATGGCGATCGGAACAGCCACAGGGGCCTCGGCTTCCACGACGGCAACAACGCGCTGTCGCTCGATCCGCAGCACTACTCCGGCCGTGCCTCGGGCATGGTGATCGACGCCTATTACGAGTTCGGCATCCCGGCCGCGGCGCAGCTCGTCACCCGCGCCGCGCCGAACCAACTCTACGTCGTGTCCGGCGAGACGGCGCTGAAGCTCGGCATCGCCACGCGGCTGACGTTCCCGTAGCGCCGATCCCGGTCAGATCGCTTCGGCCTCTTCGCCGCGACGGGCTCCGATCGCCGCCTGCGCCGCCGCCAGCCGGGCGATCGGCACGCGGAACGGCGAACAGGAGACGTAGTCGAGCCCGACCGCATCGCAGAAGCGGATCGAAGCCGGATCGCCGCCGTGTTCGCCGCAGATGCCAAGCTTGAGGCCATGACGCGTGGCGCGACCGCGCTTCGAGGCCATGCGGATGAATTCGCCGACGCCGACGGTATCGAGCGTGGCAAAAGGGTCCTCGGCCATGATGCCGCGCGCCGAATAGGCTGCGAGGAAGCCGCCGGCATCGTCGCGCGACAGACCGTACGTGGTCTGCGTCAGGTCGTTAGTGCCGAACGAGAAGAACTCCGCCGTCCTGGCGATGTCGCCGGCCCGGAGCGCTGCGCGCGGCAGTTCGATCATCGTGCCGATACGATAGGACACGGCGAGGCCGGTCTCGCGCCCGACCGCCGCGGCGATGCGATCGATCAGCGCCTTGACCAGGTCGAGCTCTTCCACCATGCCGACGAGCGGCACCATGATCTCCGGCACCACCGGCGTGCCCTGCGCCTTCGCCGCCACGACGGCGGCTTCGAAGATGGCGCGGGCCTGCATTTCGTAGATTTCGGGATGGCTGACGGCGAGCCGGACGCCGCGATGTCCGAGCATCGGGTTCTCTTCGCGCAGCTGATCGGTGCGCTCGGCCAGTTTTTCCGCCGACACCCCCATGGCGGCGGCCACATCGACGACATCGGCCGGCGATTTCGGCAGGAATTCGTGCAACGGCGGATCGAGCAGCCGGATGGTGACCGGCAGGCCGTGCATGATCTCGAACAGTTCGACGAAATCGGCCCGCTGCATCGGCAGCAGCTTCGCCAGCGCCATACGCCGTCCGCTCTCGCTGTCGGCGAGAATCATCTCGCGCATGGCGACGATGCGGCCATCCTCGAAGAACATGTGTTCGGTGCGGCACAAACCGATGCCCTCGGCGCCGAAGCCGCGCGCCACGCGGGCATCGGCCGGCGTATCGGCGTTGGCCCGGACGCCGAGGCGGCGACAGGAATCCGCCCAGCCCATCAGCGTGGCGAAATCGCCGGTGAGTTCCGGCCGAAGCATGGCGGCACGGCCCAGCAGCACCTGGCCGGTCGAACCGTCGATGGTGATGACGTCGCCCTTCCGCAGCCGCATCGTGCCGGCGATGAGGAAATCCTGCGCGCTGTCGACACGCATCGAGCCGGCGCCGGAGACGCAGGGCGTGCCCATGCCGCGGGCGACCACCGCAGCGTGGCTGGTCATGCCGCCGCGGGTGGTCAATACGCCGGTGGCGGCATACATGCCGTGGATGTCTTCCGGGCTGGTGTCGGGCCGAACCAGGATCGTCGCGCGGCCGGCGTGGGCGGCGGCCACGGCATCCTCGGCGGAAAACACGATCTCGCCCGTCGCCGCACCGGGCGACGCTGGCAGGCCGGTTGCCAGCAGATGGCGCTTGGCGTCCGGGTCGACGCTCGGATGCAGGAGCTGTTCGAGGCTTAGCGGATCGATCCGGGCAAGTGCCTCGCGCTGGTCGATCAGGCCCTCCGCCACCATGTCGGCCGCGATCTTCAGCGCCGCCTTGGCGCTGCGCTTGCCGGTCCGGCACTGCAGCATCCACAATTTGCCGCTCTCGATGGTGAATTCGACATCGAGCATGTCGCGAAAGTGCCGCTCCAGCCGGTCGCAGATGGTGGCGAACTGAGCGAAGGGCCCGGGCATCGCCGTTTCGAGCGACGTCTCTTCGGACAGCGTACGCCGGCAGGCCTCCTCGGTCAGATCGTGCGGGGTGCGGATGCCGGCGACGACGTCCTCGCCTTGGGCTTCGGGCAGGTATTCGCCGTAGAGCAGCTTTTCGCCGGTCGACGGATTGCGGGTGAACGCCACGCCGGCCGCCGACGTGGCGCCGCGGTTGCCGAATACCATTGCCTGCACCGTGACGGCCGAGCCCCGGCATTCGGGGAGGGCGTGCAGCTTCCTGTAGGTGACGGCACGGGTATTCATCCACGAGCGGAACACGGCGGCGATGGCGCCCCACAGCTGGGCATGCGGATCCTGCGGGAAGGACTGGCCGGTGACATCGAGAACGCGCGCCTTATAGAGGTCGACGACCGCCGTCCAGTCGGCGGCGGACAGGTCCGCATCGAGAGAATAGCCGTTGTCGTCCTTGTAGATTTCGAGGATCTCTTCCAGCTCGTCACGCTCGACGCCCATGACGACATCGGCATAGGTCTGGATGAAGCGGCGATAGCTGTCGAAGGCGAAGCGTTCGCCGCCGTCGCGGGCGAGCGCCATGACGATGTCGTCATTGAGGCCGACGTTCAGCACCGAATCCATCATGCCGGGCATCGAGGTGCGGGCGCCGGAGCGGACCGCCACGAGCAGCGGCGCGGCCGCATCGCCGAGCTGACGGCCGACCGAGCGGCCGACGTCACGCAGCGCCGCGTCGATCTCTTGGCTCAAGCCGGGCGGAAAGCTGTGATCATGCTGGAAGAAATGGGCGCAGACTTCGGTGGAAATGGTGAAGCCGGGCGGCACCGGCAGGCCCAGGCGGCACATTTCGGCGAGATTGGCCCCCTTGCCGCCGAGGATGTCGGACATTTGAGCATGGCCGTCGGCCTTGCCGTTGCCGAAACCATAGACCCAGCGAGCCATTCCGCCATCCCTCCCCGACCAGTCGCTGGCGTCGACGCCCCAACCGCTATAGACCCCACAACCATGGTGCAATGCGACATACTGACGGCATACACGAGGCTCCGGGCGCCGCATTGATCAAGATCGCTGCGGACGTCGAACCTGCCCATTCAGACACGAGATACCTGAGGATAAAGGCATTTTCGCCCCTGCGGCACGGCAGTCGATCGCCCGCCCGCCCGACTGCTTCGGTACTTGCCAAAACGATCCTTGAGCTTGGAACCCAAAAACGCCATCCTCTCGCGACAAAATCGACGGATCACCCCCTGGCGGAGCCTCGACTTCATGACAGTCTTCTCATCCAAGCGCCCGCGGACGCGCCGGCCGGCCCCTTTCCGCATCGCTGTCGTCGCCGTCCTCGGGCTCGGCAGCTGCATCCTTGCGGCCGACGCCAGCGCGCGCACGACGCGTGCGCCCTACGATCCGGATTCCGCCCTGCAGTTCTCCGGCAACTTCCTCGCCGCGCAGCTGGCCGGCAAGCAGCATGACATCGGCGCCGCCGCCACCTACTACCGCAACGCCCTGCAGGCGGATCCGCAGAACCCGCTGCTGATCCAGGAAGCCTTCCAGATGCTGTTGGCGGACGGCCGCATCAAGGACGCGCTGCCACTCGCCGAACGGATCCTCACCCGCGACAAGTCGAACCATCTCGCCCGTCTGGCGCTCGGCATCGACGCCTTCAGGCGCAGCAACTTCGAACGGGCCCGGGCCAATTTCGCGCAGATGCAGACGCGCGAAAGCCCGAACATGACGGCGACCATCCTCGACCTCACCGCCACCATCCTCACCGCCTGGTCGCATGCCGGCCAGAACGATGCGGATACGGCCTTCAAGGTGGTCGACCGCCTGAAGGGGCCGGACTGGTACGAGGTGTTCAAGAACTATCATTCGGGTCTGATCGCCGAGATGACCGGCCGCAAATCCGAGGCGGCGAAGCGTCTGGCGGCCGCCTACAAGGGCGATCCGAACGGGTTGCGCGTGGTGGATGCCGAGGCACGCGATCTGGCGCGCGCGGGACACAAGGACGAGGCGCTCGGCGTGCTCGCCACCTTCGACAAGACCACGCCGGATCATCCGCTGGTGCTCGACCTGAAGTCCGAGATCCAGGCCGGCAAGCAGCCGCAACTCTCCATCCAGTCGGCGCAGGCTGGCGCGGCCGAACTGCTGTTCGGCATCGGCGCCGCGATCGGCCGGGAAGGAGGCGAGGAAGTCGCCGCCGTCTATCTGCAGCTGGCGCTGTGGCTCGATCCGAAAGCGGAACTGCCGCTGATCAACCTCGCCTCGGTGCAGGGCCAGTTGAAGCACTACGACAAGGCGGTCGAACTCCTAGAACAGATCCCGCCCTCCTCGAAGCTGCGGCCGATGGTCGACATCCAGATCGGCCGCTACTACGCGGTGCTGGAGAAATACGACCAAGCCAAGGAGCGGCTGTCCGGTCTGGTCAAGCGCGACCCGAAAGACATCGAGGCCGTCATGGCGCTCGGTGACGTGCTGCGCAACAACAAGGAATTCGCCCAGGCCGCCGACGTCTACACCCAGGCGATCAATGCGCTACCGACGCCGGCCAAGACCGACTGGGCGCTGTTCTACTATCGTGCCATCTGCTACGAGCGCACCAAGCAGTGGTCGAAGGCCGAGCCCGACTTCTTCAAGGCGATCGAGCTCAATCCGGACGAAGCTCATGTGCTGAACTACCTGGGCTATTCGTGGATCGACATGGGGATCAACCTCGACAAGGGGCTCGATTACGTCAAAAAGGCGGTCGAGCTGCGCCCTGACGACGGCTATATCGTCGACAGTCTGGGCTGGGCCTACTACCGGCTCGGCCGCTACGACGATGCGGTCAAGGAGATGGAGCGCGCAGTGCTGCTGAAGCCCGACGATCCGGTGATCAACGATCACCTGGGCGACGGCTACTGGCGCGTCGGCCGCAAGCTCGAGGCGACCTTCCAGTGGGCGCATGCGCGCGACCTGAAGCCGGAGCCGGACGATCTCGTCAAGATCCAGGCAAAGCTGAAAGACGGACTGAAGGACGCACCGGGCACGCCGTCGGCACAGGCCGAGGTGCCGCCCGCCCCGGCGCCGCAGCCGCAGACGCCGAAGCTGCAGGACTCGCTCCCCGCTTCGCCGCCCGCCGATACGCCGGCGACGCCAGACAGCCCCGCCCCGGACGCGCCGAAGCCGGCGCAGCCCTGACATCGGTCGTCCATGCCGACGAAGCGCCGCCCGTCACACCGACGGGCGGCGTTTTCTTTGCCGCCCGACCGCTATCCCCTCCTCACCAGTCGACAAACCCGGCCGGCCTTGTTAATCCACGCGGAACAGCGCCGGTCGGCCGCATGAGCCGCCGGTCATAAAGAGACGACGTCCATGCCCGACCTGTTGATCGAACTCCACTCCGAGGAAATCCCCGCGCGCATGCAGCGCAAGGCGGCGGAAGATCTGAAACGGCTGATCACGGAGGGCCTGGTCGCAAATGGTCTCATCTATGACGGCGCGCGCGGCTTTGCCACGCCGCGCCGCCTCGCCCTCACGGTTGCCGGCATTCCGGTCAATTCGCCCGACAGCCACGAGGAGCGCAAAGGACCGCGCGTCGGCTCGCCCGACGGCGCCATCCAGGGATTTCTGAAGGCGGCCGGCCTCAAATCCATCGCCGAAGCCAAGATCGTCTCGGACGGCAAGAAGGGCGAATTCTATGTCGCCCATATGCACAAGCGCGGCCGGCCGACGATGGAAATTCTCGCCGAACTGGTGCCGAGCGTCATCCGCAGCTTCCCCTGGCCGAAGTCGCAGCGCTGGGGCTCGGGAACGTTGCGCTGGGTCAGGCCGCTGCATTCGATCATCTGCACCTTCGGCTCGGAATTCGACGATACCGACATCGTGCCGTTCGTGGTCGACGGCATCCATTCCAGCAACCACACCTACGGCCACCGCTTCCTGGCGCCCGACCTGATCACGGTGAAGCGCTTCGACGACTATCAGGCGAAGCTGAAGGCCGCCTATGTCGTCATCGACGCCGACCGGCGCAAGGACATCATCCTGCACGACGCCAAGCAGCTGGCGTTTGCCAACGGGCTCGAACTGATCGAGGATGAAGGGTTGTTGGAAGAGGTCGCCGGGCTGGTCGAATGGCCTGTCGTGCTGATGGGCGAGTTCGACGAAGCCTTCCTGAAGGTGCCGGGCGAGGTGATCCGCGCCACCATCCGGGCCAACCAGAAGTGCTTCGTGTTGCGGTCGCATCACGTCGACCAGCGCATCGCCAACAAGTTCATCCTGGTCGCCAACGTCATTCCCTCGGACCGCGGCAAGGCGATCCGCCACGGCAACGGCCGCGTGGTCCGGGCACGGCTGTCGGACGCGTTGTATTTCTGGGAGACCGACCAGAAGGACCTTCCCGACTACAAGGATGCAGTCGACGAATTGGGCCGGAAGCTGAAGCCGCTCGACCAGCGCATGCGCAAGATCCGCGATTTGAACATCGTGTTCCACGAGAAGCTGGGCACGCAAGGGTCGCGCGTCGACCGCATCGTGCGGCTGGCCGAAGAGATCGCGCCGCTGGTCGGCGCCGATCCGGCGCTGGCGGCCCGCGCTGCCTCGCTCGCCAAGGCTGATCTCGTCACCGAGGTGGTGGGCGAATTCCCTGAGGTGCAGGGGTTGATGGGCCGGCGCTATGCCGAGATCCAGGGCGAACACCCGTCCGTCGCGACCGCGATCGAGGATCATTACAGGCCGCAGGGTCCGTCCGACCGCGTGCCGACCGACCCGGTGGCGATTGCCGTCGCGCTCGCCGACAAGCTCGACACGCTCGTCGGCTTCTGGGCGATCGATGAAAAGCCGACGGGGTCGAAGGATCCGTTCGCGCTGCGCCGCGCGGCGCTCGGGGTGGTCAGGATCATTCTGGAGAATGGGCTGAGGCTCAACCTGCAAGGCTGCTTCATCGCAGCGGCCGAAGGCTTCTCGACTGGCGCGACATTCGGCGACGATCTCCTCGCCTTCTTCCACGATCGGCTGAAGGTGCAGTTGCGCGAGCAGGGTGTGCGGCACGATCTGGTCGACGCGGTGCTGTCGGTACCCCCCACCCGTCCTTCGGACACCTGGCCGGGGCGAGCCACCGGTCTCGCCCGTGCTTCGCACCCCCACAAGGGGGGAGGGACATCGGGGCGCGACAGTGCCGCACAAGTCCCCTCCCCCCTTGTGGGGGAGGGACAGGGTGGGGGGTACGCGGCCAATTCCAACGCCGACCTCGTCCTCATCGTTGCCCGCGTCGAGGCGCTGACGGCGTTCCTGGCGACCGAGGACGGCAGGAACCTCGTCGCCGGCTACGTCAGGGCCGCCAATATCCTGAAGGCCGAGGAAAAGAAGTCGGGCGAGGCGTTTGTCGGCGCGGTCGACGCGGGGCTCCTTACCGAGGACGCCGAGATCGCGCTCGAGCAGGCGATCGTCGCGGCAACGCCGGACGTGGAAGCGGCGCTCGTCCGGGAAGACTTCGCCGCGGCGATGCAGGCGCTGAGCCGGCTGCGCGCGCCGGTCGATGTGTTCTTCGACAAGATCCTGGTCAATGCGCCCGACGAGGCAGTCCGTCGCAACCGGCTGCGGCTCCTCACCCACATCCGCGCCGCCTGTCACAGGCTCGCGGATTTCTCCAAGATCGCCGGGTAAGGCGGGGCGCTGCGTCCTCCCCCGCCGACGGCCTAAGGCACTGATTTTTCTGAGGCAGGGTGTCATCCCGGCGAAAGCCGGGATGACACCGCACTACTGCCGGATGTGTCTCGGGGGAGAAGGCGCTAGGCCGTAAGAGGGCATCCGCCAACTTAACACCTCCATGACGGCCGCACCGTCTCTCGCGCATGGCGCCATGCGAAATCGCCCGCGCTCGCCACCTTGAAAACGCCGTCCGCGCGACTGACCTAGCTACGATGACGGGCGGCCGCGGTCTCAGCCTGCAAGACGCGGCAGTATGGCTGCCGTTGGGGAGTGAAGCCATGAAATACAAGCAACTGGGCCGTACCGGCCTCTACGTTTCCGAGATCTGCCTGGGCACCATGACGTTCGGCGGCAACGAGGATGCCGGCTTCTGGAAGACGATCGGCGAACTGCAGCAGAAGGAAGTCGACAGCATCGTCGAGACGGCACTCGCCGCCGGCGTCAACTTCATCGACACCGCCGACGTGTATTCGTTCGGCGGCTCGGAAACCGTCACCGGCCAGGCGCTGAAGAATCTTGGCGTCAAGCGCTCCGACGTGGTCATCGCCACCAAGTTCCTCGGCGAGGTCGGGCCGAACCCCAACGATCGCGGCGCCTCGCGCGGCCATATCCTCGATTCGGTGAAGAAGAGCCTCGAGCGGCTGCAGATCGACCACATCGACCTCTACCAGATCCATGGCGTCGACCCGGTCACCCCGATCGATGAAACGCTCCGGGCTCTCGACGATCTGGTGAGCCAGGGGCTGGTGCGCTACATCGGCATTTCCAACTGGTCGGCTTGGCGCATCGCCAAGGCGCTCGGCATTTCGGAGCGGAAGGGCTACGCCCGCTTCGAGACGCTGCAGGCCTATTACACCATCGCCGGGCGCGACCTGGAGCGCGAGTTGGTGCCGTTGATGAACGAGGAGAAGATCGGACTGATGGTGTGGTCGCCGCTCGCCGGCGGGCTCTTGTCCGGCAAGTTCGGCCCCGGCGCCGCCAGCCCGAACGACGCGCGGCGCGCCAATTTCGATTTCCCGCCGGTCGACAAGGACCGCGCCTGGTCGGTGATTGCGGCGATGCGCGAGGTCGGCGATGCGCACGGCGTCTCGGTCGCCCGCGTGGCGCTCGCCTGGCTGTTGTCGAAACCGCACGTGATGTCGATCATCATCGGCGCCAAGACGGCCGAACAGTTGAATGACAACCTTGCCGCCGCCGATCTGGTGCTTTCCGCCGAGGAAATCGCCAAGCTCGACGAGGTCAGCGCGCTGCC
>JARLIU010000255.1 GCA_031291595.1 Ancalomicrobiaceae bacterium
CACCACCCCGACGAATTCGTGCCCGATGATCAACGGCGCCGCCGCCCGCGGATGCTTGCCCGCGTGGATCGCAATGTCCGTGCCGCACACCCCGCAATACCGCATGCGGATCTTCGCCGCACCCGCCCGCGCCACCGGCGCAGCAACATCCCGAACCTCAACCCGCAATGGGGCCGTGTAAACAAGCGCTTTCATATCAAGATACCTTCTGGCGATTTTTCCTGGCGATTTTTCGAGCGCCTTTGTCGGAAGACAGGCTTCCCGCCTGTGATCCGGCGTGGACAACGGATCCCCTGGGAGCGGAGATCGGCGCTCAAGACTGATCCACGCCTGTTGCCTGGATGACCGCATGCCTCAAGACGAGGCAGGTCGTTGGGAATGCTGATCGCCGCTACGATCGTCCGCATACGGCGCCGGAGTTCCATCCATGGGAACACGATCGACACGCCCGCGGGATGCCGGTCTCAGATGCGGACGGAACCATTGCCCAAGCGATAGCGATCGAGCGTCACGGCGCCGATGATCACCGCCCCCTTGATGATGTACTGCCAGACATCCGAAACGCCCAACAGGATCAGGCCATTCGACAGCACGGCGATGATCAGCGAGCCGACCAGGGTCCCCCAGATGCTGCCGATGCCGCCGACGAAGCTGGTGCCGCCGAGAATGACCGCGGCGATCGCGTCGAGTTCATAGGATTGACCGATCTGCAGGCCGTTGGCGGCGTACAGCCGCGCCGCCTGCATCACCCCGCCGAGCCCGGAGAGCAACCCGGAAGCGGCGTAGACGAACATCAGCACGCCGGCGACCTTGACGCCGGAGAGCCGCGCCGCGTTCTCATTGCCGCCGACCGCGTAGATATGCACGCCGAGCACGGTGCGTTTCAGGATCAGCCAGCAGACGACCACCGTCAGGAAGGCGATCACCACCAGCCAGGGGATCGAAATCAGTCCCGGAATAAGGATGAGGGACTTGTTGCCGACGAAGGCGAACGACAGGTTCGGGTCGAACACGGTGAGATCGTCGCCGACCAGCCGTGCGAAGCCGCGCACCGCGGTGAGCGAGCCGAGGGTGACGATAAACGGCGGCAGCCGGATGTAGGCAATCAACGCCCCGTTGGCCGCGCCGAACATCAGTCCCGTCAGCAGTGCGGCCGGGACGCCGATCAGACCGTATTGCTTGGAGACGATCATCCCGACCATCGCCGCCGAGGCCAGGATCGAGCCGACCGACAGGTCGATGCCGCCGGTCAGAATGACGAAGGTCATGCCGGCTGCCAGCACGATATTGATCGAGGCCTGCTGCGCCATGATCGACAGGTTCTGCACCGTCATGAACCGGCCCTGGCCGGTGTAGTGAATGCAGGCGAGCTGGATCAGAATGCAGAGAATGATCAGGACCGGGAGCATCCCGACCGCGCGCAACGCCGCGCGCATCCTCTGGCCACGCACTCGCCCGGCCGTCGCGGCCGGCGCCGGATCGCCCGGGCTCACGTCGTTGCCCATGCTGCCCTCTGTCATGCTACCCTCTGAGAAAGCTCGACGCCGGTTGCCAGCGCCATGATGGACTGTTCGGTGATCGGCACGCCGCTGTGGCCACCGACTTCGCCCACGGTCACGCCCTCGCGCATCACCACCACGCGGTCGCAGATGCCGACGATCTCGGGCAGCTCCGAACTGATCACCAGGACCGCCACACCGGCGCCCGCCAGGTCGTCGATGATGCGGTAGATCTCCGACTTGGCGCCGACATCCACGCCGCGCGTCGGCTCGTCGAGCAGCAGCACCTTGGGTTGCGTCTCCAACAGCCGGGACAGCAGGACCTTCTGCTGGTTGCCGCCGGACAGCGAACCGACGTCGGCATCCGGGCCGCTGACGCGGATGGCCAGCGTCCGGATCGAATGAGCGGTGCGCTGGCGGCCCCGGCGCCTGTGCAGCCAGCCGCCCCACTTCGAATCCCGCTCCATCACCTGCAGATTGACGTTGTCGCCGACGCTCATGTCGAGAAACAGGCCGTGTCCCTTGCGGTCCTCGGTGAGATAGACCACCCCGTTGTCGGTTGCCTGCTTCGGCCCGCGGAAGCGCATCTCGCGTCCGTCGAGCTTCACCGTTCCGGCCGCACGCGGCTCGGCGGCATAGATCAGCCTCGCCAATTCGGTACGACCAGCCCCAACCAGCCCGGCTAGGCCGAGCACTTCGCCCTGGTGCAGTTGGAAGCCGCCGTTCTTCACCCGCCGGCCATCGGAGAGGTTGCTCACGTCCAGCATCACTTTGCCGGCGCTGAAGCCGGAATGCGCCTTCTTGTAGAACGACGACAGGTCGCGCCCGACCATCATGTGCACGATCTTCTCCGGCTTGATGTCCTCGCCGACCAGCGTGCCGACGTAACGGCCGTCGCGCAGCACCGAGACGCGATCCGCCAGTTCGTAGACCTCCGCCATGCGGTGGGTGATGTAGATGATGGCGAGTCCTTCCGCCTTCAGCCGCGCCACCAATTCGAACAATCGCTCGGTCTCGCGGCTGGACAGCGCCGTGGTGGGCTCGTCCATCACCAGGATGCGCGACTTGGCATCGATGGCGCGGGCGATCTCCACCAGCTGCCGCTCGGCGATGGACAGATCGGAGACCAAGGTCTCCGGGCCGAACGACGCTCCGAGCTTGGCAAGAGTCTCGGCGCCGCTCGACATGCGACTGCGGTCGATCATCGGACCGCGTCTCGGCTCGCGTCCGAGGTAGATGTTCTCGAGCACCGTCAGGTTCGGCGCCAGCGCCAATTCCTGGTAGATGATGGCAACGCCGGCACTCTTGGCGCTCAGCGGATCGACGATACCCGCCGGCCGGCCACCGATGAGGATTTCGCTGCCGGGATCGGCGGGGAAGGCACCCGCGAGCACCTTCATCAGCGTCGACTTGCCGGCGCCGTTCTCGCCCATCAGGATGTGCACTTCGCCGGGGTAGACGGTCAACGACACGTCGGTCAGCGCATGCACGCTGGAAAATGTCTTGGAGATGCGACGCATCTCGAGGAGAGGCGTGGGATCAGCTGATGTGGACATAGGCGCCTCCGCTGCGGGCGCGGGCACGGCCATTGCGTTGGACGGCTCCGGAACCAAGGTTGACGGGCGGCGGCACACTCAAGGCGCCGGAGCCAGGGTCAAGATCAAGACGACGACGCAGCGAGTCCACGGCGCCACCGCAGGCGCCGCGAGCCCAATCAGCTGTGCGATCTTTCGATGGGGAACCGATCGTTTCGCGCATCACACGCCGTCGTCTGCCCGTCTTTGCCCGCAGCGGCCGTCTGGCGGCCTCGGTCGTGCTCGCAAGACCCGGCACCGGACCGCGGGTGGCGCGTGCCCGGGCAGGACGCCGAGAGGGACGGCATCCTGCCAATGGCGTCACGCTTTGCCGAAACCACCGCCAAAGTCGGCTTGCTGCGGACGACCCGATAGCCGGGTCGGTCTCACCAGCCCTTGTAGTCCTTGACGTTGTCGCGGGTCACCAGTCCCGGCGCCAGCTTCAGCACCTTCTGCTCGGGCTGCTTGCCGTTCATGATGCCGTAGCCTTCCTGAACGCCCAGCATGCCTTCCCGCCGCGGGTCCTGGCTGGAGGTGGCGATCAGAGCGGTGTCCGTCTTCAACGCATCCGCGGCGTCCGGAGAACCGTCGGTGGAGGTGATGACGATGCCGGAGCGGCCGAGCTGCTTGATGGCCAGGTTGGCGCCGAGCGCTTCCGGCTCGCAAATCGTGTACATGCCCTTCAGGGTCGGGAAGCGCTGCAGATCGCCGAGCGTGAATTTCAGGCCACCTTCACGGGTGCAGCCGCTGTTCTCGTTATCGGAGAGGACCTTGATGGCCGGATACTTGGCCAGCGCATCATGGCAGCCCTTGATGCGTGCGATCGATCCCGAAAGCGGACCGACCCACTGCATGACCACATCGCCGGTGCCGCCCATCTTTTCTCCGAGATACGCGCACGAAACCAGGCCGGCCTGGTAATTATCGGTCTCGATGGTGGCGTCAGCGCCTTCCGCCTCGACGTCGACGGCCACGACCGGAATGCCCGCATCCTGCGCCCGCTTGATGGCCGGAGCGATGGCATGCGGATCGTCCGCCGCGACCAGGATCAGGTCCACGCCGGCGGCGATGAAATTGTCCATCTGGCCGAATTGCTTGCCGATATCGTACTCGGACGAGACGGCAGTCACCTTGGCGTTCGGGTTGATCTGTTTTGCGGCATTGGTGGCGCCTTCGATGAGCGCCAGGAAGTAGGGATTGCTGAGAGAGCCGACGCTCATGCCAATAGTTTTCAGTTCCTTGGCAGAAGCGGGAGTCATCGCCAGAGCGACCGCAGCGACTGCAACACCGGCGGCCAGAAGTGTCTTGTATGCCATGTCTATTTCTCTCCCTTTTTGCAATGGCAACTTCTCGATTTAGGTTGCCCTTGCCAGCACTCTTCCGATCGCCACCGCTGCATATATTGACCGTGATCCACAGCTGCGGTTGATCTTCGGGCTTGAATCATAACGAACCACGCCACACCGGCGTAGTCGTGATTGGGAAAGCCACCATCGCACTTAGCGACGGCTGCATCGCGACGTCGCCACCAAGGCGGACACCGGGCGCAATGCCGCCGCGGCCGGCCGACCCACCCCGCCACGGGAGCGGCCCGGGCAGGCCGGCGCCGGCGCGCGATGGGCGCGCCCTCAAGCCGGAATGAACGTGAATGTTGCCGCATGCCGGGCGGTTTCGCCGCTCCGCAACACACGCGTCGATGGCTTTTCGAACAAGTCACCGGTGAACCCGTGCGGATCGGCATAGCCGGTTCGCGGTTCCAGACAGACGTACCCTGCGCCCGGCTTGCTCCAGAACGCCACATGCGGAAAGTCGCTCATCACCATTTCGATCGCCGCGCCGCTGGCGTCGACGAAGCGCAGCGATCGGCTGGCAATGTTCAGAAGGCACAGCGCGCCGTGGGCGAAGAGGTCGTCATCCAGCGCCAGATCTCTGCCGTGCAATGGAATCGCGCGTGTTTCCGGGGCGATCAGGCCGCCGGACGTCATGACCGGGACCTCCGCCCGCTCCTCGCGCTCGAAACGCACATAGGCGCCCTCGCGCGTGGAACCGGCGAACGGCCAGCGAAATCCCGGGTGCAGCCCACACGTATAGGGCGCAGGGCCGGCACCGGGGTTGGCGACTTCCATGGCGATCTCGAACGACGATTCGCCGAGCCGATATTCGACCGCCAACTGAAACTCGAACGGATAAAGCACAAGCGTTTGAGCATCGCTGCGCAGCACTAGGCGAGCGAAGTCGGGGCGCGACGCTTCGAGCACGAAATCCCGCTGCGGGGCAAAGCCGTGCAGCCCGAGGGGATACCGTCGCCCGGCCACTCGCACGCCATCGCTGGTCTGGCCGACGACGGGATAAAGGATCGGGCTGATCTGGCCCCAGATGGCCGGATCGCCCGACCACAGCAACTCGCGGTCCGCGATGCTCCATTTCATCGCTTGCGCGCCGGCAAGCGCGATCGAGGCGCGCGCGGCGCCGTGGGTCAGGGTCACGTCGTGTTCGTTCATTCAACCAGTCCTTCGAGCTATGACGATCCAGAGGCGAAGCGCCGCGCCAACCGCTTCAGGACGAGCGGCGCGGCGATTGTCACGATCAGAATCGCACCGATGACGACGGAGATCTCAATTCCGGCGAAGTTGACCAGCGACAGGCCCCAGGTGATCGTCCCGAGGATGAAGATCGCCAGCACGACGCCGGGTATGGTGCCTTTGCCGCCTTCGAAGGAAACCCCGCCCAACACCACCATGGTGACGATGCTGAGCTCCCAGCCGGTGGCGATGTTCGGACGCGTCGATCCGATGCGAGCGGTGAGCAGCACCGACGCCAGGCCGCACAGCAGTCCGGACATCACAAACAGCACGAAGCGGGTGCGGGCGACGTTGAGGCCCGAGAACCGCGCCGCGACGGCGTTGTTGCCGATCGCATAGAGCGCGCGTCCGTAACGCGTCCGATGCAGCACGACGCCGAACACCAGGGCCAGACCGAGGAACAGCGCGAACGAATTCGGCACCGGCGGCCAACTCACCACATAGCCCTGGCCGAACGACTGGAATTCCGGGGCATAGTTGGTGATCGCCTGGTCGCCGAGCGCGACCTGGGCGATGCCGCGAAACAGCGACATGGTGCCGATGGTGACGACGATGGAGGGGAGCCGCAGGCCGGCGACCAGCGCACCGTTGAAGGCGCCGCAGAGCGCCCCGACGGCCAGCCCCACAAGCATAAGCCCGTAGGGCGCCATGCCCTGGTCCGAGCACACTCCGATTGCCAGCGAGACCACCGCGATGATCGCCGCGACCGACAGGTCGATTTCACCCACAAGGATCAGCAGCGTCATCGGCAGGGCAACGATCGCCTGCTCGGAGAAATTCGTGGTCGCGTCGGAGAGGTTATAGATGTCGAGGAAGTAGGGCGAGATCACCGAGTTGACGGCGATTGCCGCGGCCAGAAGCAGGACGAGGGCCGTCTCCCAACGCAGCAGCAGGCCGCGCAGCCTGGTCGCCGCCCCGGCGTGGACGGCACCAGATTCAGGCGAACTCGAGAACTGGCTCATCGTGGCCCCACAGCGGCGCGCTTGGCTTCGGACAGGATGATCTTGCTGGCCGGCTTGTCGGTTCGCGCATTGACGATCACCGCCGTCAGGATCACGAACCCGGAAATGGCCATCTGCCAGAAGGGCGATACGCCGATGACCGGAAGGGCGTTGGCGATAATGCCCAGAAACAGTCCGCCGAGCAGCGCGCCCGGCACGGTGCCGATGCCTCCGGAGAACGACACCCCGCCGATCACGCAGGCGGCGATGACGGTCATTTCATATCCGCTGGCGAGTTCAACATAGGCGATGCCGTAGCGCGACACCCACAGGTAGCCGCAAAGACCGGCGATCATTCCCGAGATCGCATAGACGAGCAGCTGCTGACGGGCGAGGTCGATGCCGCAGTATCGGGCCGCGACCGGGTTGCCGCCCACGGCGTACAGCATTCGCCCCCTGCGGGTGAAATTGAGAAACACCCACATCGCAATCGACACGACAATGGCGAGCCACACCATGTGCGGCAGGCCCAGCAACGTGGCGTTGGGGAAGTGCAGAAACGCCTTGCTCATATCGGCTTGCGTCAGCCACGCCCCGCCGTCGAGGATGAAGATCGTGCCACGGTAGATCGCCAGCGTGCCGAGGGTGGCGACGATCGGCGGAATTCCCACGACGGCGACCAGGAAGCCGTTGATCAGCCCCAGAACCAAGCCCACCGCAATCGCCAGCCCGATGACTGCTGCAATCGGCAACCCGGGCGCGGCGCGTGCCACCAATCCGACGATCATCCCGGTCAGCGCCAGATTGGCCGCGACCGACAGGTCGATGCCGCGGGTGAGCAGCACGACTGTCTGACCCAAGACCAGCATGAACAGGATGGACGTGTCGATCAGCACATTCAGCTGCGTGGCGGGCGCCAGGAAGATCGGCGCTCGGACTCCGACCGCAGCCATGACCATCACGATGATCAGCGCCAGCGACGCTTCCCGGCGCTTGAGAATGGACGATCCGTTCACGCGACGTTGCTTTCCAAAGTTCCCGCGGCCGCGGTGACAATCAACTCCGGGGTCGCCTCGGCCCGCGTCAGGCGGCGCACGACACGGCCCTCATGCATGACGAGGATGCTGTCCGACATGCCCATGACTTCCGGCAGTTCCGACGAGATCAGGATGATCGCCACGCCCGCGGCCGTCAGTTCCGCCATGAAGGCGTGCACCGCGGCTTTCGAGCCGATGTCGATCCCCTTGGTCGGTTCGTCGAGGATCAGAATTCTGGGATTGGTGGCGATCCATTTGCCGATGACGACCTTCTGCTGGTTGCCACCGGACAGGTCGCCGAGCGCCTGGTCCAGGTTGCGCGCCTTGACCGCAAACCGTTCAGCGACGGAGCGCGCCGTGGCAGTTTCGCGATCGCGCATCAGGAAGGCGCCGGACGAATGCCGTCGCAGGCTCGCCAGCGTCACGTTCTCCACAATGCTGAACGCGAGCACCGCGCCTTGCGTCTGGCGGTCCTCCGGCACGTAGGCGAGGCCTGCGGCGATGGCATCGGCCGGCGAATGGATCGCGACCACCTTGCCGTCGATGCGAATGACGCCGCGTGTGGGGCGCGACAGGCCGAACAGCGCCTGCAGCGCTTCCGACCGGCCGGAACCGACCAGGCCGTACAGACCGAGGATTTCGCCTTTGTGCAGCACGAAGGACAGGTCGGCGAATTCGGTGGCATTCGACAGGCCGTCGACCTGCAACGTCGGCTCGCCGACCGCCGTCTCGCGCGTCGGGAACACGTTGCCGATCGATCGGCCGACCATCAGCTTGACGAGGTCGGCGCTGGTTACGTCGGCGATGGCACCGCTGCCCACCTGCCGGCCGTCGCGCAGACAGACCCAGCGGTCGGCGATGCGGAAGATCTCCTCGAACTTGTGCGAAATGAACAGGATCGCCCGGCCCTGCGCCTTGAGCCGCCCGACGATGCGGATGAGGTCGTCGACCTCGCGGGTCGAAAGCGCCGCCGTGGGCTCGTCCATGATGACGACGCGGCTGTCGTGCGACAGCGCCCTGGCAATCTCGACCAGATGCTTTTCCGCCACGCCGAGCAGCTTCAGCGGCGTCGTCGCGCTGAACCCGGCTTCCAGAAGATGCAGGATCTCATTGGTCCTGTCCTGCATCCCCCGCCAGTCCACCAGACCGGCACCGGTAACGCTCATGTGGCCCATGAACACGTTCTCGGCCACCGAGAGTTCATCGAACATCACGGGTTCCTGGTGGATCGCCGTGATGCCGGCCGCCCAGGCGGCGCGCGCGCTGGCAAAGTGCACCGACTGGCCGCCGACGCAGATCTCGCCTTCGTCGAGGCCGTAGATGCCGGTCAGAATCTTGACCAGCGTCGACTTGCCCGCCCCGTTCTCTCCGATCAGCGCCGTGACCTCGCCGCGCCTGAGAGTGAAGCCGACACCCTGCAGCACCGTCATCCCCGGAAAGCGCTTGCACACTCCGGACAGGGCAAGGACGGGCGGTTCGTTGGAGTCCACCATCGGTTCTATTGTCAAGCGACCCTCTGCACGACTGCCTCGCTCCGACGCCTCGGCAATGAAAGACGGCGCCGCAGCGACGCCGCTTTCACCACGGCAAAGACAATCGTCAGAACTGCTTGGCGAACTCGTCGATGTTGGACTTATCGAACACCAGCAGTTTCGGCAGATACGTCTGGCCGTCCGACTCGATCGGCATGTCGCCGAGATAGCCGATATGGGTGGTGGTGTTGGGGGCGCCCGTGGCCTGGCCGCGCGCGATCAGCCCGGCGAACATCACGCCGGCATAGCCAAGATCGGCGGGGTTCCACAGCTGGAACGTCTGAATGATCCCCGCGTCCATCGCCGGCTTGACTTCGGAGGGCAGCCCATGTCCCGTCACGAATACTTTTCCGGTCAGACCGGCATCGCCCACGGCTTTCGACGCGCCGATGATGCCGACCGCGGTGGGCGAGATGATGCCGCGCAGGTTGGGGAACGCCTTGAACAGGCCCTGCGCTTCGCGATAGCTCTTGTCGAGAACGTCATCGCCGTAGACGACGCTGACCAGCGGCATCTTGGCGTATTCCGGCTTCTTCCATTCGTCCTTCATCTTGACGATCCAGAGGTTCTGATTCGTCGCCTGCGAGGTCGCCGACAGGATGGCGACTTCGCCCTGGTAGTTCAAGGTCTTGGCGATGTTCTGGACGTCGCTGGCGCCGATCAGATCGTCGTGCGGGGCGTTGACGTGCATGATGCGGCCTTCCGGCGCGATGCCGGAATCGAACGACAGCACCTTGATGCCGCGCGCCATCGCCTTCTTCGCGGTCGGCACCAAGGCGTTGGCGTCGTTGGCGGAAATGACGAGAGCGTCGACGCGCTGAGCGATCAGCGAATCGATGACTTGGATCTGATCTTCGACGGTCGCCTTGGTTGGCGCGGTGTAGATCAACTCGACATCGCCGAGTTCGTCCGCCGCCTTCTGCCCGCCGTGGCGCGAGACATCGAAATAGGTGATGCCGAGCACCTTGACGACCATGGCGATACGCAACTTTTTCTGCTGGGCAAAGGCCGGATACGGCAGCGTGGCCCCCAGGAGTCCGGCGGCGCCTCCAGCCGACAGCGCGCGCAGAATGTCACGACGGTGCAAGATCACTTTCAACCCTCCCCATGTGAGTTGACCGTTTGGTCAACCAATGTCGCTTGAGCGACTTCTCTTTGGCTGCCCCGTATCTCGCCTCGGTCCAAAACCCGGATCCGCTGCGGTAGAGCGCCTTTATGTCGGAACGATACTGAGCCGCACGACGACATAGGAGTCGCAATTCGGAACGCAGCCATCGCGGTCCGCGACGGGTGCTGCCGTTGCATCGTCGTATTTGACGGTACTCGGCAGTGACGGCGGCGGCGATACTCGCGTAACGGTTGGACCGATAGAGCGAGTTCACCCTGAAAACACTTCTGCATCGCGCATTGCGATGGCGCCGTACTGAACGACGACTTCGACAAACCTAGGCGGTTTTCTAAAATGGCATGAGGCGGCGTGGGTTCGCTCGGCTGCAGGCGATCGACTGGCAACGCCGACGCTGGTGGGGCGCAACATTTCCGCCGGCCCGGACCGGCGATTTCGCCGCGGGCGCTTCACACAAAAACCATCCATCGGGCAAGGAGCGCGCCATGCTGTCAAAATCCACCATCCAACCGCCCGGCCTGTTCCATCTTGGACTTGGCGATATCGTCGTGACCGCCGTCAACGACGGAACCTATCAGGCCGATTTCGACATGATCATCAACGTGGATCCTGCCGAATGCGATCGGATCGAGCGTGACGCGTTTCGCGTCGTGCCGCCGCGCATGACGATGAACGCGTTTCTTCTGCAGCTCGGCGACCGTCTCGCCATGATCGACACCGGATGGGGCGGCGGCCAGGGCCCGCTGATGGGAATGGTGCCGCGCAATCTGGCGGCGATGGGCGTCGCCCCGGCCGACATCGACACCATCCTGTTGACGCATCTGCATCCCGACCACATGAACGGGTTGATCGATGCGCACGGACGGGCGATCTATCCGCGCGCCGAACTCGTCATCAACGAGGCCGAGCTGAATTTCTTCCTCGATGACAGCTCGCCGGCGCGGGCTCCCGAGCCGGCGCGAGGCTTTTTCGCCGAGGCGAAAGCGGCCATCGGCCCGTATCGGGATCGCATTCGTACCGTCCGCGACGGCGCCGCCGCGCTGCCCGGCATCACGGTCGTGACGTTTCCCGGGCACACGCCGGGCCATACCGCCTGGAACATCGAGTCCGCCGGCGAGTCCGTTCTCATCTGGGGCGACATCGTGCATATGCCGGCACTGCAGCTGGCGGCGCCGGAAGCCGGAACGGTGCTCGACGTCGACCCGGAGTTGGGGATCAAGTCGCGGCGGCGCGTGCTGGACATGGCGGCCAACGACAAACGGCGCGTTGCCGGCATCCACATGGACTTTCCGACCTTCGGCTACATCGCGCGCTCGGGCACGGGCTACCGGTTCGTGCCGGAAGCCTGGAAGCTCATGGTCTGAACGGCCACCGGTTGTTGGCCTGTCATTTGAGCAAAACGTCGCTGCGCCGCTCCTGAGGGGCGCAGCGCTTTTGCGGGACTGGATCACCCCACCTGCGCGGCGAGCCGGCGGTGGCGCGCACGTTCGGCGCCGGCATTCAGCGCGAGCGCGACGATCAGCACCAGCCCATAGAAGATCTGCAGATAGAAGATCGACACCTGCGCCAGCGTGCACAGCGTCTGGATCAGGAACAGCAGGGCTCCGGCCGCCGCGGCTCCCAGCATGCCGCCACGGCCGCCGGTCATGGCGACGCCGCCCAGCGCCACCGAGGCGATCGATGTCAGCGTGTACGGCGTTCCGACCCTGGGATCGCCCGAACCGAGCGCCGCCGTAAAGGCCAGCCCCGCGATCGCGGCAAGCACGCCGCTGATCACATAGGCGAGGATGCGGACGCCGGCGACATTGACGCCCGCCGAATAAGCGGCGCGCGCGTCGCCGCCGACCGCGAGCAGGTTGCGCTTGAACGCCGTCCGTTCGAGCAGCAGCCAAGCCGCCGCAATCAGCGCGAACAGAAATACCATGCCCGGCACGCCGGCATAGGTCCCGGCCAGATCACGCAGCCACTCGGGAGCCGTCCCGCCGGCCATCGGCAGGATTTCGACGGCCAACCCCTGATAGACGAGATAGGTCCCGAGCGTGGCGATGATCGGCTGAACGCGCACCACCGCGATGAGAACGCCGTTGATCAATCCCGATACGACGCCGACCGCCAGGCTGCAGCCGATGATGCTGATCGGATCCGACCAGCCGCGCGACATCAGCGTCACGGTGACGAGCGCATTGACGACGCCGGCGAGCGGCCCCACCGACATATCGATGCCGCCGTCGCCCGACAGGATCGCCGGCGTCTGCGCCATGGCGATGATGATGAACGGCGCCGCGCCGACCAGCAGCCCGTTCCAGTTGTCCGGATCGAGGAAGGCCGGGCTGGCGAGGGCGTTGAGGATCAGGAAGATCACCAGCGCTGCCAGGACAGGCGCGGCATAACTATGCGTTCTCAGCCAGTTCATGCGTTCACATCCACATCGGGTGCCTTGTGATACTTGCCGAACATCGCGGCGATCAGCGCCTGTTCGCTGAGCTCTGCCCTTCCGATCACCGCCTCGACGCCCTGATTGTGGAACACCACCACCCGATCGCAGAGCTGGCAGAGCTCGGCCAGTTCGGTCGACAAGAGCAGGATCGCCATGCCTTTGCCGGCAAGATCGGCGAGGACCTCGTAACAGTCCCGCTTCGCCCCGAGGTCGACGCCGCGCAGCGGATCGTTCAGCACCAGCGCCTGCGGATCGGTTGCGATCAGCCGACCGAGCAGCGCCTTCTGCTGGTTGCCGCCGCTCAGCGACGAGATCGGCGAATCCGGACTGGCCATCTTGACCTTGGTATTCCGGCCGACTTCCACGGCGACCCGTCGCCGCTGCTGTCGGCTGACGAGACCCCAGCGGGCCAACCGCCTGAGGCCTGATACCGTGATGTTGTCGGTGACCGTCAGCGGCGCGAAGATGCCTTCCGTCTTCCGGTCGCGCGGCAGGAAAGCGATCCGAGCGCGCGCCGCGTCCCTCGGCGAATGGATGGCGCCGCGCTCCGCCGCGACCGTACCGCATGGCGATGCCCTTCGACCCGCCGCACACTCGAGAAATGCCACTTGCCCGTGGCCTTCGAGGCCGGCGACGCCAAGAATCTCTCCGGCGCGAAGCTCGAGGCTCAGCGGCGCACGGCCGGTCTTCAACGCGAATTCGCTCCAGGTCAGGACGGTCGGCCCATTCGCCGCCCTCGAGTGCGCAGCAGCGTGGCCCTCCGCCGCTCTTGCTCCCTCGCGACTCGACATGACTTCGAGCAACCGCTCGGTCGTCGCTTCGTCGCCCGCAAACGTCCCCACCGTTCGTCCGGACCGCAAAACCGTCGTCCGATCGGCCAGACTGGTCACCTCATCCATTCGATGCGACACGAACAGCACCGTCCGTCCGTCCGAGCGAAACCGGCGAAGCGCCGCGAACAGCCGATCGCGGTCGTCGACGTCGAGCGCCGAAGTCGACTCGTCGAGGATCAGCAGCCGCCACGGTCTGAGCAGCGATCTCGCAATACCGACCAACTGCCGGTTGGCCAGCGAAAGCGACCCCGCATCCTGCTCGATGTCGAGCGTCGCCACCCCCAGGACGGCAAGCGCCTCGCGCACGAGTTGCGCCTCGCGCAGCTGACCCGACCGCCTGCGAACCACGTCGTCGAGCCCGAGAACGATGTTGTCGTGCACCGACAGGTCCGGCAGCACCAGCGTCTCCTGGAAGACGGTGGCGATGCCCGCCCGCTGCGCGTCGCGCGGCTTGGCAAAACGGGCCGAGGCGCCCTTCCACGCGACGTCACCCGAGTCAGAGCAGATGATTCCACTGAGAATCTTGATGAGCGTGCTCTTGCCCGATCCGTTCTCGCCCACAAGCGCATGGATTTCGCCGGGCTGCAGCATCAACGTGCAGGAATCGAGCGCACGCGTCTCGCCGAAACTCCGCCGCAGGTCACGGACCTCGAGCAGCGCCGCATTCGACAGGCTGTGAGGCGCGATGGTCGTGTTCATAGGCGCATACTCAACGGACGGTCACGCCCATACAGCGCCACCAGGACCACGATCAGGATGCCGAGGCAGATCTGCTGGCCGGGCTGGTCGAGCCCTACGCCGACGAGCAGAATGCTCAGCTCGGTGACGACGAAGCAGCCGGCGATGGTCCGGGCGTAGCCGCCCTGCCCGCCGGTCAGTGCCGTGCCGCCGACGACGACCGCAGCCACCGTCATGAACAGATAGGAGGCCCCGACCGTCGGATCGGCGGCGCCGCTGAAGCCAGCCAGCAGGATGCCGGTAATCGCGGCCATGACGGCGCTGATGGCGTAGACGCTCATCCACACGAACAGCATCGGCACACCCGCGATTTCCGCGGCCCGCGGATTGGCGCCCGCCGCGAAGATCCAGCGGCCCAGAACGGTGTAATTCTCCAGCAGCAGGGCAAGAACGGAAACCACCGCCCAGACGACAACCACGCCCGGCAGCGGAATTGGCCCGGTCGAACCGATGACGGACACCGAGGCAACCAGCCAGTCGGGAACCGAACCCGATACCTCGCCATGCGTGCCCGCCCAGACCGTGCCCAACACGATCGATCCCATCGCCAGCGTCACGACGAGCGGATTGAGCTGCAAATAGCGGGAGGCAAAGCCGTTCATCAGGCCGATCGCCATCGACAGCATGATGATGAGTCCGACCGCGACCCAGATCGGCACGCCGGCTCCGTAAAGCAGCGATACCAGGACATTCGCCAGCCCCATGACCGCCGGGATCGACATGTCGAACCCGCCGATGATGATGGTCAGCGTCTGCCCGACAGAGGCCAGGCCGAGCAGGCTGGCCAGCAGCAACAGCGACAGAAAACTGTTGAGGTTGGCGTAACCTGGAATGATCACGTTGATGACGAAGAACAGCGCCACGGCGATCAGGAAGGGGATCGCCACGCCAATCCAGCGTCCGATCGCCTTCCTCCCTTTCACGTCGTCCCCGACCTCAGTCGCCCCGTTCGGATTCAAGCAGACGCCTCCCGTCGACTCGATACGCGATGTTTCCATCATCCGCTTGCCTTGTGCGTTTCCGGCCCATATGCGCGACAGCCTGATTATTTTGGCTCGGTCCCCGGCCCTTGCAGGACCCGAGGCCGACCGGCCGGCCGCGATCCCGCAGACTATCAAGTTCGTTGCCGAGGTCGAGACCATCCCGACCGGTGGGAGCGTTGCGCGCACCGATGTCCGCACCGGTCTGGGCGCAGACACCGGGGTTTCAGCCCGTGCCGCTACTTCGTCGCGACCGGGGTCAGTTGCGGAACCTGGGCAGTTCCCTCAAAAAACTGATCGAAGTAGGAGTCCGGCACCAGGTGCAGGTCCTTGCCGTTGGCGAAGCAGGTGCTCTGCTCGGTCATCGACG
>JARLIU010000256.1 GCA_031291595.1 Ancalomicrobiaceae bacterium
CCCACGTGCCGCGCGCTCATACGCAAATGTCGGAATCCCAGGACCACTAGCAATTCATTGAGTCTCGTGGAGCTTTGAATTTGACATTTGAGTGAGGCCGCGCAGCTCGGTGGGACTCAAATGTCAAATTCGCTCCACTAGATCGGCTTCGCCGTGTGGGCCACGACGAGCCAATGACCGTCTTGTTTCAGCAGAACGTCGGTCTCGACGAAATTGACCTCTTTCGGGTCCTGCGCCTTGAAATGCAGGGTCACGTGAACGATCCCGACCGCCCGGGCGATATTGTCCGTCACGGTGATGTAGGGGCCGTCGGTCTGCTTGATGTCCACCCCACCCAAATTCTTGAAGACGGTTTCCCAGCGCCCCTTGACTGCGTCCCAGCCAACCGCAACCGTGGTGTCGCCGGGATTGACCAGCGTAACGTCGGCTCCATGCGACCAGATTTTCGCAATCTCGCCGATGTTGAGCGAGTGAATGGCCGCCTGGCTGGCGTCAATGGCGGTCTTGACGTCCGCATCTTGGGCGCTGCCGGTTGACGGGGTGCCGAAAAGCACGGCGGCGGCTGACAGGATGTAAAGTGCGAGACGGCCGCGACGGGTCGTAAGCATAGAATTCTCCTTGGAAATTTTAGAAATCGCTCGTTGGCTATAGCAGTCGTTCGCAAAAGCGGGTTGGAAAAGATTGCGTATAACTGTCTCCCTCCATAAGCTGTCAAAAAGCTGGCGCAGGACGGGGGCGAGGTTGGACCAAGCGGAAATCGAGCGTCTTGCCGGCGGATCGCCTCGCCTTGCCTACGAGGACATTGCCAACCATCCGCGCCTGCCAGAGGCGCGCGAAGTCTTTCTCGACCGGTTCCTGGCGCTCTATACGGGTGATCCCTTCATCGTTCGGCTTTTGATCGAGTCTGGCCGGTTCCTCGTCTATCACATCGCCGCCGTGCTCGATGCGGGCGTCGACCCGGCCCGGCGCGACACCTGGCTGACGATCACGCGCCTCAAACGGGAAATGAGCCACTTCGGCCTGGCGAGCGACCGCCACATCGACGGTCTGATCGCACGGCTATGCTCGGCCGGCTTTATGGATCTCAAGCCCGCCGACCAGGACCGCCGGGTGCGCATCCTGAAGCCAACGGAAAAGCTCAAGGCGCATGACCGCGACTGGCTCGCCGCCCATATCGCCCCGCTCGCCTTTCTGTATCCGGGGCAAGACTACGGATCGGTCACGCAGCAGGACCAGTCGTTTCATAGCTTGTACCGTCGGGTCAGCGTGGCATTCCTCCCCCTGGGGGCGTCGCTTCTGCTGTCGCTCCCGGACACCATGCTGTTCTTCAATCACGCCGCCGGAGCCGTGGTGCAGGCGGCGCTGCTCAGAACCGCCATGCGGGCGCCCGGCTATCCCGATGCCGCCGTGCCTTACGCCGACATCGGAGAACGCTTCGGCGTCTCCCGCACCCATGTGCGCCAGTTGCTCGTCGCCGCGGAAGCTGCGGGCCTGGTCAAGCTGCACGCGGGTGGCGGCCGAACCGTCCAGATCTTGCCCCGTCATTGGTCGAGTTACGATCGCGGCATGGCGGCCGGCATGTATCTCCACGATCTCATCTATGTCGCAACCGAACGGGCGATGCAGCCGCATATCGGCGAACCGTCGGCGCAAAATTCGATTTGACGCATGTGTTCGCTGAAACGGGGGAGACAATGCACCGCGCAAGACGCACTTTGCGGGTGTTCGTCCGTGTCTTTCGACGGCCGCGTGCCACGGTCAAGCCGTCTTTGAGCGGCGTGGTCAACTGCGCCTATCGGGTCGAGACGTGACCGGTCTGCGACATCCGGCTCCCCACCAAGGTCTCGTGCAATGGCGCGGTTTCAATCACGGCACCCGCCAGCAAGATCTTGCCAGCCTCATCCTTTTACCCGTAGTCTTCGGCATCCGTAAAAAGGACTAATCGATCTCATATAGTGTGAAGGGTAGATGTATGGCGGGGCGTTTGGCTGGAAAGGTCGCACTCGTGAGCGGCGGCGCGGGCGGATGCGGATTGGCAGCCTCGGAGCTGTTCGCCGCCGAGGGGGCCGCCGTCGGCATCGTCGACCTGCCCGGCAGCGCCGGTGAAGCCGTCGCCGCCCGCCTCAATGCCGAAGGCTATCGAGCGGCCTTCGCCGCCGCCGACGTATCGGACGAGGCCCAAGTCGCCGCCGCCGTCGCCGTCCTTTCGGCGGCGCTGGGACCCGTCACCGTGCTGTTCAACCACGCCGGCACCATCGTCATCAAGCCGTTCCTCGAGACCACGCTCGACGAATGGGATCGCCTGATGGCGATCAACGTGCGCAGCATGTTCCTGATGACGCGGGCGGTGCTGCCGCAGATGATCACGGCGGGCGGCGGCAGTATCGTCTGCACCTCGTCGATCTCCGCCGTGGCCGCGACGCCGATGGAAGTGCTCTACGACACGACCAAGGGCGCCTGCCATATGTTCGCTCGCGCCATCGCCGTCGAATTCCGCGACCGCAACATCCGCTGCAACGCCGTGTGCCCCGGCTTCATCCAGACCGCGCACGGCCAGCGCGAAGTCGAGGCGCTCACCCGTTACGGCGTCGATGTCTCCGACGCGGCAATCGCTGCACAGCAGGGCCGCATGTGCCGGCCGGACGAAGTGGCCAAGGCCGCGCTGTTTCTAGCCAGCGACGAGGCAAGCTTCATCAGCGGCACGCATCTGTTTGTCGACAATGGCTTCACGGCGATCTGAGAGGGCACTCGCGTGGCATTGGAAAAAGGCGGCCTGTGGCGCAACTGGGTCGGCAATCAATATTGCGTCTCGCAGTTCAAGGCGGCGCCGTCGAGCGAGGCCGATCTGGTGGCATTGGTCGCGGAAGCCGATCGACGCGATCTGCCGATGCGGGTGGCGGGCTCCGGGCACTCGTTCACGCCCGTCGTCGGCACCAACGGCGTGCTGCTCACGCTGGAAAACCTGCGCGGCCTCGAGCACGTCGATCGCGCGCGTCGACAGGTGACGGTGGCGGCGGGCACGCGCATCAACGAGGTCGGCAAGGCATTGAAGGAGCTTGGCCTGTCGCTCATCAACCAAGGCGACATCGACAGCCAGGCGGTCGCTGGCGCCTTCACCACGGGCACGCACGGCACAGGCTTGAGGCTCGGCAATCTCGCCTCCTCCGTCGCCGGCATGCGCATCGTCCTTGCCAGTGGCGAAGTGCTCGACATCGACGGCCGCGACCAGGATCTCTTACATGCGGCGCAGGTGTCGATCGGCACGCTCGGCATCATCTCGTCGATGACGCTGAATGTGGTCGATGCCTACAATCTGCACGAAAAGCTGTGGCGGGACGATTTTGACACCTGCATGGAGCGGCACGATGAGCTTGCCGCCAACCATCGGCATTTCGGCTTCTTCTGGTGTCCGGTGCCCGAAAGCCGGCATCTGTATTGCCTGCCGGACACCACGGCGGTGTCAAGTACCTCCAAGATCGCCGATGTCTGCGAAATGAAGGTGCTCGATATCACCGACGCCGCGCCGATGCAGACGGAATTCGAGAAGATCGCCTACTCGTCGGAGGTCTACCCGATCGAATACGTGCCGAACTTCGTCGAACTCGAATATGCCGTGCCGCTCGAGCACGGCAAGGACGCGGTCCGTGCAGTGCGCGACTTGATGCTGACCAAACACACCAATTGCATCTATCCGATCGAATACCGCTTCACTGCCGGCGATCCAGCCTGGATGAGCCCGTTCCACCACCAGGACAGCATCACGCTCTCGGTCTCGGGCGGCCCCGGCATCGACTACTGGGCGTACTTGAGGGATACCGACGCGATCCTGCGCCGTTACAACTCGCGGCCGCACTGGGGCAAGATGCATTTCCTCGATACCGACGACGTCACGCAGCTCTATCCGCGCGCCAACGATTTCCGCGAGCTGCGGCGACGGCTGGATCCGAAAGGCCGGTTCCTCAACGATCATCTCAGGCTGTTGCTCGGCTAGGGCGGCGATGATCGGGGCAGCTATCGCATCAGTTGACAGTCGAACGGAGTGACCGATGCCCTTCGAACCCAGCCTCGTGCTTCCCGCGTCCATGCTGATCGGCTCTAGTTTTGTCGCCGGCACCGCCGAGCCGGTTGCGATCCTCGATCCGAAGACCGGCACGTCGCTTGCCGTACTCACCGAAGCATCGCCCGAACAGGTCGATCTGGCGGTCGCGGCGGCGGAGCGGGCTTTCGCCGGCTGGAGCCGGGCGACGCCGGCCACCCGGTCGGCCGCCCTATTGAAACTGGCCGATGCCATCGAGGCCGGGTCCGAGACATTTGCCCGGCTCGAGGCGCTGAATTGCGGCAAGCCGCTGCACCTAGTGCTGCGCGATGAGATGCCGGCGATCGTCGATTGCCTGCGCTTCTTCGCCGGCGCCGCGCGGATCCTGCCCGGGACGGCGGCGGGCGAGTACGTGTCGGGCTTCACCTCGATGACCCGACGCGACGCGATCGGCGTCATCGCCCAGATCGCGCCGTGGAACTACCCCCTGATGATGGCGATCTGGAAGATTGCGCCGGCGCTTGCCGCCGGCAATACCGTCGTGCTGAAGCCCTCCGAACTGACGCCGCTGACGACCCTGAAACTCGCCGAGATCGCAGCCGGCATCTTGCCCGAAGGCGTCCTCAATGTCGTCTTCGGGCGCGGCGAGAGCGTTGGCAATGCGCTGATCAACCACGACAGGGTCGCCATGGTGTCGTTGACCGGCGACATCGGCACCGGCCGCAAGGTGTTGCAGGCGGCGGCCAAGACCATCAAGCGAACCCACCTGGAGCTTGGCGGCAAGGCGCCCGCCATCGTCTTCGATGACGCCGATATCACCGAGGTCGTCGATGGTATCCGCACGTTCGGCTATTACAACGCCGGCCAGGATTGCACGGCGGCCTGCCGGATCTACGCCAGCGCGAAGATCTACGACCGGCTTGTCGCCGATCTCGCCGGCGCGGTGTCGTCGATTGCCTACGGCGAGGCGGATGACAGCGCCAATGAGATCGGCCCGCTGATCTCCGCCCGCCAGCAGGCCCGCGTCGCCGGATTTGTCGAGCGCGCCGCGGCTGAACCGCATGTCGACGTCGTCGCCGGCGGCCGTCCCGGCGCTGGGGCCGGCTTTCACTATCAGCCAACGCTCATTGCCGGGGCATTGCAGGCGGACGAGATCGTGCAGCGCGAGGTGTTCGGGCCGGTCGTCTCGGTCACGCGGTTCGACGAGACCGACGATGTCGTCGCCTGGGCCAACGACAGCGACTACGGGCTCGCATCGTCGGTGTGGACCAAGGACGTCGGTCGGGCCATGCAAATGGCGGCGAGCCTGAGATACGGTTGTACCTGGATCAATTGCCACTTCATGCTGGCAAATGAGATGCCACACGGAGGCCTCAAGCATTCAGGATTTGGCAAGGATATGTCGCATTACGCCCTCGATGATTATTCGGTGGTGCGTCACGTCATGGTCAAGCTCGGCTGAGCTGCCGTTACGCCGAGATGGATCACAGTCCGGCGCTCATTCAATCGATGATCTTGCCGAGCGGCTCCCCCCTTGGGTCCGGTCGGACAATATGTCGCTGGTCATCTTGATTGCCTTCAAAGGCGCCGGGTGTTGAATTTGAAACCTGGGGCTTCGATGGCGAACGACACCGTCTCAACGACCGTTGCCGGGTCGCCCGATGCTGGGGCCTTCATGACCAGATCGATGGGATTGGATGGCCTCCGGCCACCGGTTGTTCTTGCGCCGATGTTGCTTCGTCGACCTCGACGAGGTCCGCCAGCTTGCGACGCTCGCGACCGACCATCGTCCTCGTCGGCGTGTCGATAAGCCGCCCTGCGAATGGCGCGAATATTGCTTGGGATCGTCGTTAATCTGGTCACAGGAGAGCGGGCATGAGTCTGATCGAGTCCGATAAATACACCGAGGCAGACAAGCGGGAAGACCTGAAGATCCTTCACTCGCTTGGATATGCGCAAGAGCTTGAACGGCGCATGAGCGGGTTCTCGAACTTCGCCATTTCATTCTCGATCATCTGCATTCTGTCCGGCGGCATCAACTCGCTGGCGCAGGCAACGGCAGGTGCCGGCGGGGCGGCGATCGGCATCGGCTGGCCCGTCGGCTGCCTCATCTCCGGCGTTTTCGCGCTGGCCATGGGGCAGATCGCTTCGGCCTATCCGACCGCCGGCGGGCTCTATCACTGGAGTTCGATCCTCGGCAACCGGTTCACCGGATGGTTCACCGCCTGGCTCAATCTCCTCGGGCTGGTCACGGTGCTGGGCGCGATCAACGTCGGCACGTGGGGGTTTTTCGCCGGCTCGATTGCCGGCTGGTTCAATATCAACGTCGACACCACCACGGCGACGGGCTTCCTCAACCAGATCATCTTCGTTGCCGCGATCACGGCAATCCAGGCGCTGATCAACCATTTCGGCATCCGGCTGACCGCGAAGCTGACCGATCTCTCCGGCTACCTGATCTTTGCCACCGCAATCGCGTTGACGATCGCCTGCTTTGCCTTCGCTCAGCATTGGGATTTCAGTCGTCTGTGGACCTTTGCCAACTACTCTGGAGATGCGACGCTGAATGCGGCCAACGAACTGAAAGGCGACCCGATCTGGCCGAGCAAGACCAGCACCTTGATGGTCTTCATGCTTGGGCTATTGCTGCCGATCTACACGATTACCGGCTATGACGCCTCGGCCCATACTTCGGAAGAGACGCACAAGGCGGCGCATTCGGCGCCGCGCGGCATGGTGAGCTCGGTCATCTGGTCCTCGGTTTTCGGCTATATCATGCTGATCGGCTTCGTTCTGGCGATCCCGGATATGGGCGATGCGGCAAAGCAGGGCTGGAACGTCTTCTTCTGGACGCTCGACAGCACATTGCCGGTGTGGCTGAAGAACACGCTCTACGTGGCGATCTTCGTGTCGCAGTTCCTCTGCGGCCTGGCGACGGTGACGTCGGCCTCACGCATGATCTTCGCCTTCGCCCGCGACGGCGGCCTGCCCGGGTCGAGCTTCCTGAAGAGCGTCAGCCGCCGGTTCCGGACCCCGGCAGTCGCCATCTGGGTCGCGTCGATCCTGGCGGTGCTGTTCGTCTGGGGCACATCGATGATCACGATCCAGGGGGCTTCGGCCTATTCGATCGTCGTGTCGTGCACGGTCATCTTCCTGTTCTTCTCGTTTGCAGTGCCGATCGCGCTGGGCTTGCTCGCCTATGGCAGGAGCTGGACCAAGATGGGTCCGTGGGACCTCGGCGGCCCGCTGTTCAGGTTGGTCTCGGTGCTGTCGATCCTGGCGGCGATCCTGATCTTCTTCATCGGCGTGCAACCGCCGAATGATTGGGCACTTGAGATCACAATCGGCTTCATCGTCATCGCCGCGATCATTTGGCTGGCATTCGAAAGCCGGCGATTCCAGGGACCACCGCTCGGCGACAGGATCGCCGAGCGGCAGACCGAAATTATCGCCGCCGAACTAGCCGTCGGAGAGATCTGATCGGCGCAGCCAGCGGCCGACGACGAGCTTGGCTCGCCGGCCGCTGGCTGCATCAGGTGCGCGATGGCGAGGTGGCGACGATGGTCCAGATGTGCTGAGGTCGGCATCAAATTCGCGGCACCGGCGGTCTCAAAAATGTGTACCGACGGCCGCTACCGATGGAGTCTCGATCCGCTATGTTCTGAGCTGGTAATTCTACTGACGCGTCGATTTTGCTGTCAGGCAGGGATGCGAGATGCTCAGTCTTACGATCAACGGACAATCGCACCAGATCGATCTGCCGGAGGACATGCCGCTGCTGTGGGTGCTCCGTGACCACCTTAATCTGGTCGGCACCAAATATGGCTGCGGCATAGCCCAATGTGGCGTCTGCACCGTGCATGTCGGCGGAAAGCCGGTGCGTTCCTGCCAACTGACCATTGGAGGTGTCGGGACCCGCGCCGTCGTCACCATCGAAGCCATTGGCCAAACGCCCAACGGCGCCAAGGTCCAGCAGGCCTGGATGGAAGCCGCGGTGCCGCAGTGCGGCTATTGCCAGGCAGGCCAGATCATGTCCGCCACAGCGCTGCTGAACTTTAACCCCCACCCTGACGATTCGGACATCGATGCGGCCATGGCGGGCAACCTGTGCCGCTGCGGGACCTATATCCGCATCCGCCAGGCGATCAAGAACGCTGCCGCCAAAACGGCCTGACCCATGAAAAAACGCATCGGCGCCGTCGTCGCGGTCATCGTTGTGGTTGGGCTCGGCTTTGCCGGCTGGCTGGTTCTTGGCCGTGATCCGATGTCCTTTGCCGGCAACGCGACCGTGGCGCTGGAAGACTACAGGGACGCCACTGTCACCGGTGCCCCCGCCCAGCTTGCCGGCGCCGAGCTTGTGAAGCGCGGCGAATATCTGACCCACGCCGCAGACTGCCAAGCCTGCCATACCGTACCCGGCGGCACGCCGTTCGCTGGCGGCTTTGCCATCAACATGCCGTTCGGCACCCTCTATTCCACCAACATCACGCCGGACAAGGAGACAGGCATCGGCACCTACACCGATGCCCAGTTCTTGGCAGCTGTGCATCAGGGCATTCGCGCCGACGGCGACTATCTCTATCCGGCCATGCCCTATACGTCCTACACCTACATGACGGACGCCGATGCGCTGGCCATCAAGGCGTATCTCTTCACGTTGGCGCCGGTCCATGCCCCTGCCAAGCCAAACCAGCTTTCCTGGCCGTTCAGCCAACGCCGCCTGCTGGCGGCCTGGACCGCGATGTTCAATCCCGATGAACGCTTCCGGCCTAATATCGGCCAAAGTCCGCAATGGAATCGGGGCGCCTATCTTGCCGAGGCGATGGGGCATTGCGGCGAATGCCACACGCCGCGCAACCTTGCCTATGCGCTGGACAATCGCAGCAAATTCGCAGGTGCCCTGACCGCCGGCTGGCGGGCCTACAACATCACCGGTGACAAGGAGTCCGGCATCGGCGATTGGAACGACGAGGACATCTATCTCTATCTTTCCACCGGTCACGCCAGTGGGCACGGCGGCGCAGCCGGTCCGATGGGTGAGGCGACCGACGACAGCCTCAGCTATCTGGTGCCGGACGACGTGCATGCCTTGGTGAGCTATCTGCGCAGCATTCCCGCCCATGCGAGCGATCTGCCGCGCACGGTCACCACGCCTGCGCCCCCCTCGCACAAGGAAGGCATGCCGGTCGCGGACGCCGATGCGCGCGGCGAGAAGATCTTCGCCGGGGCGTGTGCCAGTTGTCACGACTGGACCGGCGTCAGCCCGGTCACCGGCTTCGCCACGCTGACCGGCGTGCGTGCGGTGAACGATCCCAGCGCCGCCAATGTGGCACAGACCGTCGTCCATGGCGTCAACCGCACCACCGCCGGGGGCAGGATCTTCATGCCGGCCTTCGGTGCGGGCTATTCCGACGACGACATAGCGGCCGTCGCCAATTACGTCACCGCCCGTTTCGGTGCCAAAGGCGCGCATCTGACGGCCAAGGACGTGGCCGATCTGCGCGCGCAAGCGGCTCAACCCCATAAGGAGGCACCCGATGGCTGACACCCGGTCAAGCTTTGCCCAGTCCGATGCCTATCTGTCGGCATTGATACGCGAAGTCCGCGCTGCGCCGGCGGCAAGAGCGCTGCCGGCGATCGGGCGACGCACGCTGTTCAAACTGGCCGGCGCGGGAGCGGCGGGGCTGGTGCTGGGCTTCCGCCTCGGCGACGCGGCGTTCGCGGCCGAGGTCGGGAACGACAATACAGCGGCCAGCCAGTCGCTGGCGATGAACGCTTTCATCCGCATCGCGCCGGACAACACGATCACCATCTATTCCAAAGCCCCGGAGATCGGCCAAGGCATCAAGACATCCTTCGGCGTGATCATCGCCGAAGAGCTCGACGCCGACTGGAACCATGTCGTGATGGAGCAGGCCGATATCAATCCCAAGGTCTATGGCTATCAGGGAGCGGGGGGCTCCACGTCCATCCCGCGCGCCTGGGACCAATTACGCCAGGCAGGCGCGGGCGCCAAAGCCATGCTGATCGCCGCCGCCGCCGAGCTGTGGGGGGTGGATCCGTCGCAGATCACCGCAAAGGATTCGGTCTTGACCCATGCCGCCAGCGGCAGGTCCGCACCCTACGGGTCGCTTGCCGTTGCCGCTGCAAACATGCCGGTGCCCGACCCCAAGAGCCTGATCTTGAAGACTCGGGGCCAATACCGCCTGATCGGCAAGCGCTATCGCGGCGTCGACGATCCCAAGGTCGTGAGCGGGCAGCCATTGTTCGGCATCGATGTGCAGCTTCCCGGCATGGTCTATGCCAGTTACACCAAATGTCCGGCGGCCGGCGGCAAGGTCAGGTCCTTCAACGTGGACGAGATCAAGGCCCAGCGCGGCGTGCTCGACGCCTTCGCTCTCAACGGCACGGGGCTGTCGGTCGAAGTGATGCCGGGCGTGGCCATCATCGCCAAGGACACTTGGAGCGCCTTCCAGGCCAAGGACAAGCTCAAGGTGGATTGGGACCTGAGCGAGGCATCGACGGAGTCCTCGTCACAGTTCTCGGCTGAGGCCAAGAAGATTGCCGCTGATTTTCCGAAAAAGCCAGACCAAGACGTCGGTGATATGGACAAGTCCTTCGCCAATGCTGTCAAGACCGCCGAGGCCTATTACGACTATCCTTTCGCCGCCCACGTGCCGTTGGAGCCGATGAATGCCACGGCGCACTGGCACGACGGGGTTCTGGAAATGTGGGTGCCCACCCAGCAGCCCGATCGCGGCTTGCCGCTGATCGCGAAAGTGGCCGGCATACCGCAGGAAAACATCGTGATGCACCAGACGCGGGTTGGCGGCGGTTTCGGGCGCCGGCTGATCAATGACTATACCTGCGAGGCTGCGGCGATCGCGCAAAAGGTCAACGCGCCGGTCAAGCTGCAGTGGACGCGGGAAGACGACTTCAGCCACGACTTCTACCGCCCCGCCGGCTACCATCAGTTCAAGGGCGCGATCGACAAGGATGGCAGGATTGATGCCTGGCAGGAACATTTCATCACCTTCACCGCCGACGGAAAGAAGGAGGCCTCGGGCGCCAACCTTACCGACAATCTGAAGTATTCGATCAAGGCGCCCAACCTCAGGCGCGCCAAGACCATGTTCCGGCTCAAGATCCCGACCGGCCCCTGGCGTGCGCCCGGCGACAATGCCCAGGTCTTTGCCGCGCAAAGCTTCATGCATGAACTGTCGCTTGCCTCGGGTCGCGACCATGTCGCGTTCCTGCTCGATGCGGTGAACCGCGAGGTGCCGGAATTGGCGCCCAAGGACAAGAGCATCAACTTCAGCCCCAAGCGGGCCAGCGACGTGATCAAGCTGTGCGCCGAGAAGGCAGGTTGGGGCAAGACCCTGCCAAAGGGCAGCGGCTTAGGGCTGGCCTGGTGCTATTCCCACGCCGGCCACGTCGCGCAGGCGGTTGAACTCAGTGTGGATGCCAACAAGCGGATCAAGGTCGAGCGCATCGTGGTGGTGCTCGATGTCGGCCCTGTCATTGACATGGCCGGCTCCGAGGCCCAGGCGCAGGGCGCGTCCACCGATGCTCTCTCCACCGCCATCGGCCTCAAGATCACCATCGAAAACGGCCGGATCCAAGAGCAGAACTACAACGCCTATCCGATCCTGCGTATGCCGTTCGCGCCAATGACGATCGAGCCGTATTTCATCCAGTCGGATAACCCGCCGACCGGCATGGGCGAACCCGCTTTCCCGGCACTGGCGCCCGCGCTCGGCAACGCCATCTTCGCCGCCACCGGAGAGCGGGTGCGCCGCCTGCCGTTGCGTGATCTGGGCTATTCCTTGGCGATCTGACAGATCGCCTCCTATTCAAACCGCATGGGCTCGCGTTTTGACCAAGGCGATGACGAACAGCGAGACGTAGTCGACGACGCCGTCTCCGGGCGCCGGCTGCATGGCGCGTCCGAGCGATTGGCCGAGCATGGTGCTGAGGTCGGAGGCGTTGACGATGGCGCCGAGCGCCGACGCTCCGGCCACGAACAGCACCAAGAGGTGTTGGCGCTGAATGCTGCCGTACTGTGTCAAGAGACCGCTATCACCCTGACGCCCCGGGTCGGTCAGAATAGGCCTTGGCGAGCACTTCGACCGGGTGGCTGACGGGATAGTTGAGCATTTGGGTGAACTGCAGCCGACAGCCGAGGCACTCGGTCAATACGCGGTCAGGCGCCAATGTGCTGGTCTTCTCCATCAGGTTACGCCCCATGGCGAGCGATACATCATGAAACTTCGCCTTGAACCCCATGGTGCCACCGAGGCCGCAGCAATCAGTTGTATCGCCGACTTCAGTCAGGTGAGTGCCCGGCTGTTTGGCCAACAGGTCGGCCCACGGCTGCCCGATGGACTGCTCGCGCAGATGGCAGGGTGCAAAGTAGGCGAATTTTTCCGCCGGCAGCGCGCCGGCGGGCGTCAATTCGTCGGCGGCATCCATGTCGCGTAAGTATTCGCCGAGTTCCCACGTATGGCTGGCGATCAAGATGCGCAGTTCGGCGTCCAATATCGCGAAATAGCCCTCTTCTTTGGCCTCCCCGGCATAGCGACGACCAACCAATTGGTTGATCACCCAAGGCTTATAGAAATCCCGAGCGAAGGCGTTGGCGCGGCCGGTGAAGGACTTGGCCTCCGCCTCCAATTGGTCGCAGACTATCTTGGTATCTCCGCCCGCTGCTTCCGCCAGAGCCTTGACGCGTTCGCGCCTGGCCGGTGAGTATTGCGCGCCGCGTGCCAGCACCGATTTCAGCGCGAAACTACAGGTAGGGCAGGCGGTTACGACATCATAGCCGGCTTCGATGCAATGCTTCAGCACCTTCAGGTTGGCTTCGGCCAGCCTGAAGGTGAAGTTCCGGTCGCCCTCCAGATAGGTCGGCATGCCGCAGCATGTCTGCTCGGGCACATGCACGCTGACGCCATTGGCCTCCAGCACCACGACCGTGGCCTTGGCGACTTCGGGAAACAGGTAGCGGGCGGTGCAGCCGACGAAATAGGCAACCTTCCGCCCAGCGCCCTCACGCATCCGGCCGAGCCCGCGCGCCTTCGCCCAGGCATCGAAGCTTTCGCTTGCGATATCAGGCAGCTTGCGGTCGGGATGCACGCCGAGCGCCCGTTTCATGATCCGCGCCACCGGTCTGATCCGCATAATTAGATTGGTCAGCTGGGGAAACGTGCCGCACAGCCGCCCGACCAGTTGCACGTCTTCAACCAAGCGGACGGTCAGCGGCAATCCGTCCCGGTCGACGAAGGCGTTCTTGGCTTGGCGGATCTGCAGTTGGACCGATTGGCAGGGGCATTGGCCGCAGGCGTTGCAGAGATCGATGAGATCTTTCAACTCCGCGGACGATGGCTTCATGCGGCTCTTTCGCGCCCGATCTCCGAGAGCGTAGAGGTGCGGAAAGAACTGGCACGGTGCGTCCGCCAGCATGTCGCGGCAGTGCCCGCAGCCAGTGCAGAGTGTCACGACGCCCTGGGCGAGAATTTCCGGCTCGGTATTCGTCATCACCGCAGCATTCCGATGATCCCAATAGGCATTCATCGCATGAACGGCGTGCCAGGGGGCATGATCTGGAACATGCCCTGCAACCGATTTGGGGCCGGCGAGACTCTCGGCGGCTCCGCGCCGAGCCGCTCGCTGGCCTGCTCATTCCGCAACCATTGCCGCCGCACTGGATGCTGCAGCGGAAAGGCGCCCCCACGAATAGGCAGAGCCGGTGGGAGCGCTTTCGCCGGTGCGTCGGCTGCGACTGTCGCCGCCCTTCCGTCAGGATCGATCTTGCGTCAGAGCCGACCTATTTCAGCTTTTCGGGATCGAGGGCGTTGGTCATGTCCGCCTGCCCGGCGTCGCGCGTGCCGAGCGGTGCCAACCCGTAGCGGGTCTCAATCAGCTTCAGGATCGCGGTCGTATCGTATTCGGTATGATCGATGAAGCCGCGCTTGGCGAAGGGCGAGATGACGAGCGTCGGTACGCGCGACCCGGGACCGAACTGGTCGGCTTTCGGCGCGGCTGTCGGCGGAGCGACATGATCCCACTGGCCGCCGTGCTCGTCATAGGTGACGATGATGACGGTCGAGGCCCAGGCCGGGCTCGCCTGCACCTGCTGGATGATGTCGCGCACGTGACGCTCGCCGACGATCAGGTTGGTATAGCCGGGATGCTCGTTGTTCTCGCCGATCGGCTTGTAGAAGGCGACCGGCGGCAGCTTGTCGTTGGCGATGTCGGCGACGAGATCGGTCAGATCCTTGAGGTGCTGCTTACGGCCTTCGGTGCCGGCGGCGTATTTGGTGAAGAAGGCGAAGACCTGATGGTGGTACTGGAACAGCGGATCGGCCTTGGAGGCAACGCCGGTGGTCGGATCGGTCTCGGCGACGGCGTCGTTCCAGCCGCCGGAATACCAGCGCCAGTCGATGCCCTTTTCCGTCAGCCGGTCACCGATGGTCGGCAGCGTCTGGTTCGGCAGGATGGTGGCCTCGCCGGTCTTCACCGGGCGCGGATTTTCCGGGAAGAGCGTGTTGACGGCGTAGTAGTCGGCAGTGACCTTCGGTTCGACCGGCTCGCCCGAGGGCTTGATCACAGGCGCATCGGCGAGCTTCAGCGTCGCGTTGCGCACGCTGTCGGGCGCGTTCGGATAGACCGGCGTGCAGGCGCAGACCAGCCAGAAATGGTTGAGGAACGAGCCGCCGAAAGCGGCATGGAAGAAATTGTCCATCAGGACATAGTCCTTCGCATACTGCCAGAGCGGCAGCCTGGCTCCGTCGTAGTAGCCCATCAGCAGCGAACCCGAATCGCCCGCCGAGACGAAGTGGTCCATCTTGCCGCCGTCGATCTGTGCCCGTTCGGTGAAGAAGGCGTGGATCATGTCGCCGGTCGTCTCATTCGGGCCGACGTTGCCGGTGTCCTTGCCGCCGTTGTTGATAAGGAACGGGCCATTTGGCAGACCTTCCTTGAAGCGGGCGTCCTTGGTCTTCGGCGAGCGGTCGGAATCCAGCACCGGCGGCAGCGTGTCGTATGGCTTGCCCGAGGGGTCGAGCTGGGGGAATTTCTGGCTGCCGTCTGGGTTCTTGGAATTCGCGAGACCGTCGGCGCCAGGAAACAGACCGTAGACCTGATCGAAGGAGCGATTTTCCAGATAGATCACCAGGATGTGCTTGATCTTGTCGAGCGACACCGTCTGGGCGGCGGCCGGCGCGCCCGCGCAGAGAAGCGCCGCGACGGCGCCGAGGGGAGCGAAGCGTATCAGTTGCGTCATGATCTGGCCTTCCCGTGACATTGGCCCGGAAGACGGCATCCGTCGTTCCACGTTTGGGGCTAATCCCGATACCACCCCCCAACAACAGTTTGGTGAAAAGGTCGCCCGCTCGCTCGGAATAGGTCGGGATCTTCGGCCCGGTGATACCCATCTGGCGCATATCGCCCTGTTCAAGATCTCGACTTGTCTCGAACACCGATCCGTCAGTGTTCGTGCGGCAAACCATTATTCGACTGTTTGATTTTGCAGGATCGATCAGCAGCCAGCACGTCGGACGGAGCCGGCAGCAAGCATCCACCGGGCGGTGGGGTATGACCTGGGACATTCCTGCACCCCGGAGAATTGGGCAGGCACGATTCGCCGGTTTTCAGCCGCTGCAGACCATCGGAGTCGCAATCGGCGATAATGCGCGCCCGTGAAGCTGCGCATCGAGCCAAGCGTGCATAGTCGCGCGTTCCGCGTCGATGATGGTGCAATAGTCGCCGGGAAGGCTTCGAGCGCCGGGATGGCGAGCAGAAGCCGCCGACACTGACAGAGCGGCATCGAACCACAGTCAGCCGCCATTACAGCATTTCTATACCTGCGCCCGTTTCAGTCATTGGATTGCGGCTCAACACGCCCGGTCTCGGGATAGCGCCGCCGGCTCATTCAGGCTGGTTATCGCGATGCTGCGCCGATAGCCGACGACGTCCACCGTGCGCAGGAGGTTTTGATGGGTGAATGAGGTCGGCGCGTACACGCTCCTGATCGCGGCAACCTGTGCCAATGGCACGATGGCACCGTCCGGCGCAGTTATATTGAGCGCGGCGACGGCATCTGGGTTCGAGCGCTGACCGGAGCGCAGCCGGACCCAAACGGGAACTCCATTTTCGCCCGGGACGCGAAGGCTGCCGCCCGTGGTGCCGTTGACTTGCGCGGCAATTTGCTGAGCGATGGCACCCGGGGTCAGTCCGTAGCTCGATGCCTTTGCAGCATCAATGTCGAGCTGCAGCCGATCGGAGCCGCCCTGCCAACTGCGTTCGATACCGATCAGACCGCCAACCTTGCGCAGTCGCTGCTCGAGGTCGCTGGCGATCCGGTCGAGTACTTGCCAGTCCGGGCCGGACACCATGAGGTCCACACTGCCGCGGATCGACGACAGCGGCGTGGCGCCGTAAACCACGGCATTGGCGTTGATCAGGCCGGGAATGGCGCGGACACGATTCTAAATCGCGAGGTTGATGTCAAAGATGGACTTGCTGCGCTGGAAACGATCCACCAGGTTGACCGTCGTTACGCCTTTCTGAAAGATGTTCGCCGATCCGAATGACTTATCCTGCGGTTCGGCGCCGATCACGGTGGAGGTCGAGACCAGCCATGCCGGCTCGATCGAGGCCCGGATCGCGGCGTCCACCGCGACGGCAATGCGCTGCATATTGGCGTCGTCGGTGTCGGGCTGCGCCTCGAAGCTCACTTGCGTAATGCCGGAGTCCATCAGCGGCATCAGTTCGCGGCCGACCACCGGCATCTGGATCAACGAGGCCAGCGTCAGCAGCAAGGCTACGAACAGCACGCGTTTTGGATGGTTCAACGCCCATTCCACGACGACGGCATAGAAGTGCCTGAGCGGCTTGATGATCCAGGTATCGAAGCGCTTCAGCGGTGCGCGCAGGGGATCGCGGGCACCGGACTTGAGCACCCAGGGAGTCAACAGCGGAATGATGGTCACGGCCACGACGAACGACGCCGCAAGTGCCACCATCAAAGTCACCGACAGGGGCCGCAGTACAGTCTGCACAAAGCCGCCGATGAACACGATGGGCAGCAGCACCACGGCATTGGCCACCGTGCCGGAAAGCACCGCAAGCATCACCTCCTGCGTACCGTTGGCCGCCACCGCGAGGCCCGATTCACCCTGCTCCCGCATGCGTCGCTCGATATTTTCGATCACAACGATGGCGTCGTCGGCCAGTAGACCCACCGCGATGATGACGGCGGTGAGCGTGACCATGTCGAACTCGTAGCCGATCAGCTTCATCACCAGAAAGGTGAGCAGATAGGTCGACGGCAGCGACAGCGCGGTGATAAACGCGGCTCGGGTATCGGCGAGAAACAGCAGGATCACCAGCACGGTCATGATCACCGCATCGCGCAGCGCGGCGAGCATATTGTCCACGGTCAGATTGATCAGCCTGAGCTGCCCGTCAGCCTGCGCGATGTTCAGCATGGGAAACGCTTCGCGAAGCTTCGGCAATTGCGCGTCGATCGCATATGCGGTGGTCGCCGCATAGCCGGCCTCGCCCCGCAACAGCGAGACGGCGATGGCCGTCTGGGCGTTGCCGCGATAGATCGAGGTCGCGTCGGCGTCGCCCCAACTGACCACGCCGAGATCGCCTATGCGCGCGAATCCGCCGCCCGGCACGGACACCTGGACCTCGGCAAGCTGCTGCAGATTGTGCGCAAGGCTGTTGAGCGTCAGAAGAAAGCGGTCGCCGTCGCGATAGACCAGACCTTCGGGCGCGGTGATGTTGCTGGCCGCGAGCGCCGAGGCCACGGTGACGGCATTTAGATGGTGGGCAGCGAGCGCAACGCGATCCAGACCGACCTGAGCCCGGCGCTGATGACCGCCAAACACTTCCACTTCGGACACCCCAGGAATACGGAGCAGCCGGTCGCGAAATTGATTTTCGGCGATGCGTCGCACCTCGCTCAAGTCGAGACCCGAATTCGCATTAGGCGTCAGCGCCAGCACCGTTACCGGCTGGCGGCATTGGTGATGCGGAAGATCGTCGGTTGGCTCGCGTTCGCCGGCAGGCCGGACTCCACGCGCTTGAGTTCCGTTAGAACCTTGGCTGCGGCAACGTTGATGTCGTTTCCGTACTCGAATTCGACCGTCACAGCCGAGACTTGGTCGCGAGAGACCGAAGTGACCCGGCGCACGCCGTCGATCGCGGAGAGCTGGGTTTCGACCGGGTGGGTGACGTCCTGCTCGACGTCTCTGGCTTCCGCGCCGGGCCACTGCGTGACGGCGCTGATCATCGGCCGGTTGCTGTCCGGGAAGAGATTCATCGGCATTGCAAAATAGGCAGCAATGCCGGCCACTACCGCCAACACCGCCAGCGCGACGATAGCGTGCGACTGATTGAGCAGGCGCTGCATGGCGCTCATTCCGCGGCTCCTGGATTGGCATCGGTGACCGCGGCGTCGCCTTCGCGCACTTGCGCCAGCACGGCGGTCTGACCGACAGCCACCAGTTCGTCAGGTTGCAGCTCGCCGCGTATCGCCACACGCAGACCACCCTGTTGCAACACCTCGACCCGCGCCAGGTGTAGCCGTCCCGGCGCATCAGGCGTCGGACCCGGCGTGAACAAAACGACATGCGCATTGGACCCAGCGCCGATCACCGCCGAGGCGGGAACGGTCAGTGCTTCGTTGCCAGTCGGCGCCGTAAGCACAGTGACGGCGACGCTGCTGCCGCTCGGCAAATTGAACGGCGCGACGGGCGCATCGGCTTCCACTGTGCCGAGACCGGCGGCGTTTACGGCTGGCCCCACCCGGCTGATGGGCAGGCGCACGACGACGCCATTCTGCGTCAGTTGCAGCATGTCGCCCACATGCACCAGCGCCAACTCCGACGCAGGAAGGCTCACCTGCACCACCGCGCCTGTGCCGGCAGTGAGGCGGTACACGGGGCTGCCCGGCCCGACAGTATCGCCCGCTTGGACCAGGCGTTCGGCCACGATCGCATCTTGCGGAGCGCGAATTTCAGCGTAGCCGAGACTCACCTGCAACGCCGCGATCTGCTGCGACAAGGCCTCGACCTGGGCGCGTGCCGCCTGCGCCGCGGCGCGCGCCTGATCGTCCACCGACCGGCTCACGACGCTTGCGGCCACCAAAGCCTCGCTGCGCGCTTGCTGCTTGGCGGCATAGTCGGCGTTGGCGACCGCAGCGACGCGTTGCTGTTCGAGCGCGGCGATATTGCTCAGGATGCTGCGCGCATCGATGCGAACGAGCAGATCTCCACGCTCGACCGCCGCTCCGGCGCGCGGCCCCACAGTCAGCGCGGCGCCCTGGATTTGTGGCGACAGCACGATGCTTTGTGGCGCGACGATGACCGCCGCCGATTGGATGCTTCGAGCCACGCTGCCGCGCTCGACTTTCGCCGTCTGCAAAGCCCAAGGCGCCGGCTCTGGCGTTGGACTGCCGTTGGCCTCGTCCAGTCGATAGAGGCGCAGCGCGAGACCGCTCGTGACCAGAATGGCCGACAGCCCAACCAGCCAAAGGCGCTTAAACGAGAAGACGCTCATCATGGCGGGTTTCCTCGGGTTGCGGGACCGGCCGACGGGCATGGCGACCTCACCGCTGTCGCGCCCGTTCTCCTGGTCGCGCGAATCGCGGGCGCAGCCCAGCATTTGCGCCTTGCGGCTATTCAGTTCCCGCGGTTGCAGTTCGAGGCCCAGGGTCATAGCAACCCCCACGTCAACTTAGCTGCGATGGTGATCAGGACGACGCCGATGATCGTCTTGACGTGTCGGCCTTTGAGCCGATCGGTCATCAGCCAGGATCCCAGTGCGGCCCCGCTCGCTGCCGCCACCGTCGTCGTCGCCAACAGCGGTGCGTCGACGCCGGCAAGCGAAGCGTGGCCGAAGAACCCGGAAAGCGACGAGAAGATCACCACCACCGAGGTTGAGGCGGACGCCTTCTTGGGATCGAAGCCAAGCGCGACCAGCGCCGGAACGATGATGTTGCCGCCTCCCACGCCCAACAGGCCGCCGACGAAGCCGGCGACGGCGCCGACCGCCATGCCGATGCCCAGAACGACACCGATCCCGCCGAACGCGTCCCTGGGGCGGGGGCGATAGAACAGCATCATCAGCGCCGCAAACACCAGGAAGGCGATGAACATCCATAGCAGGACATCGCGATCGAGCCCCTGGCTGACATAGGCGCCGACCGGCGAGAGCGCCGTCGCCACCACGAGGATCGGCAGCGTGACGTTCCACACCACCAGTCGCTTGCGCACGAAGTTGACTGACGCCACCGACATGGCCACCGCGTTGAGGAGCAGCGCAGTGGCCATTGCCGTGTGCAGGCCTACGCCGAGCGACAGGAACACCGGGATCAGGATGAAGGCCGCCCCGACGCCCGCGATGGTCAGCACCGCCGTGAAGCCGAAGGTGACGAGTCCCGCGAGAATGGCGGTCATGAGCAGAGCCCTCCATTCCTACTCGGCGACTGCCTTCAGATTTTCGTGGCAGGGGATGCAGAGCTTCTTGCCATCGACCTCGTGCAACTTGTTGACGAACACTCGCTCGCCGCAAGACTCGCAAAGATCGGTGTCGAAGGTTCCCTTCGTCCGGGTGAAGGCGTAGTCGAACACCGGACCGATCTCCAGAAACTCGCTCTCGGCCCTGGCCATGACGGCGTCGACCAGCGGATCGGTGATGCTGGCCGGAACATCTTGCGGGGGCACGCCCTGCTTGCGCTGTTGCACGAACGGGGAGTTCAGCATCTTGCCGAAGAAGTCCGGCTTGAGCTGGACCCGCACAGCCTTGTTGCGGCGCGTGTCGATCAGCGTGAAGGCCATCTTGCCGTGGTAGGTCTTCTTGACGTTGCTCTTGCCGTAAGTGCACCCCGTCACCGTCATCAACCCATCGACGAAGCAGCCGGCGGCGTGATCATCGCCCGTTTCGGCCAGCAGCATCAGTTCCTTGTCTTGGGACCGATCGACGTTCAGCGCATTCATCGCCGCCGCGGCGGCCCGCAGACCCAGCGGCATGGCGGGGCATTTATGGCCGTGGAACTTCATTCCCACGTCGAAATAGTCGGATGCATTCATCATGATAATCTCCTTTTCTCGCGTTACGCCGCGAGAATTCCCACGGCAGCCTCGGCGGCACGAGCGACAGTCTCATCGGTTGCCGGCGACAGCCCTTTCTCCAATCCGAGTTCAGCGAGCCTCAGGCTGGCGAAGCCCTCGAACCCCGCCTCCTGCAAACAGGAACTCGCGCAGTTCTGAGTGCAGCCATCGATGGCGAGAAGGCGATCCGCCGAACCGGTGATCTTCAGAATGCTGGCGACGCGCCCGCCAACGCCGGCCAGGCAGAACATCTTCCCGGCCCGGTCTCTCGTCAGCTTGCGCGCCGTGCGGTCGGCGATCTCGCCGACGTCCGCTGCTCCTGAGCACGAGAAGATCAAGGTGTTGGCGCCCGGGCCAGCGCAGCAATTCACTCCGCTCATCTCAGTCCGCCTTCAACCAAGTGCGAACATTCTCCGGCCTTGGCAGTCCGCCGGCGTGGACCAGCTTGCCGTCGACCACAACGCCCGGCGTCGATACGACTCCATAGGCCGCGATCGCCGCGTAGTCGGTTACCTTCTCGATTGTCACGGCGACGCCGAGCCTACGCGCCTCGGCTTCGACCATCTCGGCGGTCGCCACGCAGCGACCGCATCCCGGACCGAGTACCTTCACTTCTTTCACGACAATACTCCTTCGCTTGCTAGATCAAGATGTTGAACAGATAGCCGACGGCCAGAATGCCGACGGTGACGACGCCGATGAACACGGCGATCAGCCGCACCGAAAGCACGCGGCGCAGCAGGATCGTTTCGGGCGCCGAAATCGCGGTAACCGCCATCATGAATGCGAGCACTGTGCCGAGCGCGGCGCCCTTGCCGAGCAACGCCTCAACGACGGGAATAATCCCGGCAGCGTTGGAATAGATCGGCACCGCGATAAGCACGACGGCCGGAACGGACCACCAGGCGTCGTGCCCCATGATGGAGGCCAGCAACTCCGTCGGCACGTAACCGTGAATGAAGGCGCCGGCGCCGATTCCGATGATCATCCAAAGCCAGACGCGGCCGATGATGTCGCGCATCGCATCCAGCCCCGCCATGATGCGGTCGGCCGGCGTCAATCTCTGCGCGGCCATTTCGGCGGGAGCGGTGCGCAGGTCGCGCACCCATGGCTCCAGCCATCCCTCCAGATGCAGTTGGCCGATCAGCCAGCCGGAGACTATGGCCACCGCCAGACCGAAACCGAGGTAGATCATCGCCACCTTCCAGCCGACCAGGCCGAGCAGCAGGCCAAGCGCCACCTCGTTGACCATCGGCGCGGCGATCAGGAAGGAGAAGGTCACGCCGAGCGGTACGCCGGCCGAGACGAAGCCGATGAACATCGGCACCGCCGAACACGAGCAGAACGGCGTCACGATGCCCAGCGTCGCGGCGGCGACATTGCCGGCTCCCTCGTGTCGGCCGGCAAGCATGGCGCGCGTCCGGTCGGCCGAGAAGAAACTGCGGATCACGCCCATGCCGAACACAACGATGGTCAGCAGCAACAGCACCTTCGGCGTGTCGAGAGCGAAGAAAGTCAGAGCTTCGTGCAAATGCGTGCCGGGCTGGATCGGCAAGGCGTCGACAAGCCAGTTCGAGAAGGGTTCGAGTTGGCTGTACGCGAGCATCCAGACGACCAGCGCCGCAGCCGTCGCCCCGATCCACATCGCCGATGACCACGTGGCCGCAAGCGTTTCCTGCTCCGGAACAGCCAAGCCGGGTTCTCGCGCCGCACTTCGGTCAGATCCAGCACCGCTTCCACCAGCACATTCGCCGACGCCGGCAGGTTCGCGTTTCGACGATACCGTATGCATTGCGCATCCCTCCGGTCGGTGACCAGCCCGGCGTGCTTGAGCGCCGTCATGTGTCGCGACATCCGCGACTGGCTGACATTGAGCGTCCTCATTAGGTCGCAGACGCAGTGCTCACCCCCGTCGCGCAGGACGCGCACCGCTGCGAGTCGGGTCGGTTC
>JARLIU010000257.1 GCA_031291595.1 Ancalomicrobiaceae bacterium
CGGCCGGAATGCGGTCGGCCAGCGCCGCACCGAGCCGCGACGCCATCAGCTCGGCCGCCCGTGCGGTAATCCGGCGTGGAGCATCCTCGAGGTCCGGCGCAGCTGCGATGCTAGCTTTGTAATCGGCGATGCGGGCGAGGCATTGCAGCGCGGCCTCGGCGGAATCGAGTTCGAAACTGGCCATGCCGGCGACGAGCCCGGCATCCTCGGGCGTTCCGAGGCCGGCTTCCGCCTCGGCGAGCGTCATCAGGTCGGCGAGCGTGCGGGCGCCGAGATCGCCGCACTCGCCGGCCATGATCGCCAATTGGCTCAACGGCTCGCGCAAGGCGACGAGCGCCGCCCGGACGCGTAAGAGATCGAACACGGGGATGTCGGCGAGTGCCGTACCGGCCCACGGCGACTGACCGACCGGCCCGTGCACCCGGGCGAACTCGGCCGCGGCGTGGGCGTAGACATCGAGCGCATGAGCAACCGCCGACTGCTTCGGCTCCTGCCCCAGCCAATCCGCCGTCGGCAGGACCGGCCTGAGTGCCTCGCATTCCTCCGGTGCCGCGGAAAAGCCGGCGAGCGCCTGCCAGATCAGCCGGAATGGCGTCGCGCCATCCTCGTCCGGCGCATGCAAGTCGGCGAGATAGCCGGCAAGCGCGGCACGCGAGGCGGCGTGTGCCGTATCGTTGGCCGCGGACGCCGGCGCGACCGCAGCAGAGGCCAGATCGAGTTCCGCCCGCGCCTTCAAGGCGGCGACGACGAGTTTCGGTACCGCTTTGTCGGAATGCAGTTCGAGGCAGAAGTCGCCAAGCCCCGCCTGGTCGAGCCGGCGCTTGACCACGTCGAGCGCCGCCTGCTTTTCGGCCAGGAACAGCACCCGCTTGCCCTCGCCGATCGCGTGGGCGATCAGATTGGCGATCGTTTGCGACTTGCCCGTCCCCGGCGGCCCTTCGATCACCAGATCTGCCCCGCGCGCCGCATCGATCAGCGCCGAATGCTGCGAGGCGTCGGCATCGGCGACGAGCTGCGGCACGATCGTCTCGATATCCGCAGCGTCGATATCGTAGTCCGCGGGCGGGCTGAGGTCGGCGACCGCCGCGCCGGGCCGGTCGGTGCCTTCGAGGATGGCCCGCACAAGCCGGTGCGCCGTCGGCGGCTGGCGCCAGTTGTCCCGCGCCAGATCCTGATAGAGCGCGAACCGGCCGGAGGCGAAATGGCCGACGACCGCGAAGCGCCTGATCCGCCAGCGGGATAATCCGTCGATTGCTGCCTCGACCGCGGCAAGATGCGCCTCGATGCTGGCCGGCTCGTCGTCCTCGGCGGTGGCGAAGGCCGGCAGATGCCGTCCCTGCGTCTGCTCGACCAGCTTCTCGAGGCTGAGGTTGCTGTCGGCGGCGCCGGCGATCGCCGACAGCGAATAGACGATGCGGCCGCGCACCTTCCGCTCGTCGAGCCGCACCGGGAGCAGCAGGAGTGGGGCGAAGAAGCTGCGGTCGGAGGCCTCGCTCTCCGTGCGTTCGAGGAAGCCGACGGCGAGATAGAGCGTCGACAGCCCGGTCTCCTGCGCCGCCAGACGCGCATCATCCGCCATCCGGTCGAGGGTCGCTTCGAGTTCGTCCGGAAACCTCAGCGTCTGCAGGCCCCGCGCGGTGCCGCGTTGCGCCTCGGGACCTCGTGCCGCACCGTGCGGCACCTCCACGCCGGCGGACAGGTCGGGCGACGGATCGATGCCGAGCGACTGCGCGTGTTCGGCCCGTGCAATCTCCGCAAGGAGCGGCCGCGGCGGCAGGCCGAGTTCGTCGCGCAGCTTCAGCCGCAACGCCTCCTCGGCCTGGTCGAGGCTGAATTCATCGTCGCGTCCGGCCTTTTCCAGATGCGCCACCGCGGCGAGATAGTCGGCATCGGTCAATCTGGCGTGGGCGAGGCTGGCGACGAACTCCTCGGTGCGCTCGTCCGCCGGGACGCGCTCCGGCGCGGGTAGCGCCAGCAGGTCCAACCCGGCGCCATTGCCCTCGATCAGCCTGCGATAGATGTCCTCGGGCGAATCGTCGACGATCTGCAGAAAGCGGCGGGACTTCAGCCCGGCAAGCCGCGTATTCAGCATGGGATTGCGGTTGGTGAGGTCAAGCAGCCGCTCCCTGAGCCGGTCGTAGAGACCGTTCAGCCGCTCATCCCCGGCGCCGGGGGGTGAATTCGCCGACGACATCGCCATCTGTCTGAAATCGCCCGCCCAGAGCTATGCCGATCGTCAGGATCGAGGAAATCCGAACGACAGGCGCACGCGACACGCTTGATCCCGGAGCATTTCCCTGGGCGTCAGATAAGCCCGTCCGCCCGGTAAATGCGCAAGGCCGAACCGAATCCCGCTGATGTTCCGCTTCTGTGCCTAGCATGAATCGGCCAAGCCCGGACGGCAAATTCGCGTCCGACCCGCGGGCGCAACGGCCCGACTCCGGCGCCGCAGGGCCGGCCGCAGCTTGAGGCGCCGAACACTCCGGGACGTCAGCCCTTGTTGACGAAGTCTGCAAACGCCTGGCCGAAATCCTTGTGCCAGCGCGACAGCGGCGGCCGGTTTTCGACGATATCGCCGGCGGCCCACAGGATGCGCTTTGCATCGAGCGCTCGCGGCGCGTCGTTGTCCGGGCAGAGGATGTAGAAGTCGCCGGCGGAAAGATGGTCGAGCATGAAGTCGACCGTCTGTTCCGGCGTCCAGGCACCAGCCGGCTTCTCGACGCGGCCATGTGCGGTCAGCGGCGTGAACACGAAGCCGGGGATCAACAAATGTGCGGTGATGCGGCCGCCGGCGGTATTGCGCAGCTCGTGTTCGAGCGCCTCGGTGAACACCTTCACGCCGGCTTTGGAGACATTGTAGGCCGGATCGCCGGGCGGCGTGGTGATGCCCTGCTTCGAGCCGGTATTGATGACGAGTCCGGGCTTGCCCGAGGCGATCATCTCCGGCACGAACACTTGGCAGCCGTTGATGATGCCCCACAGGTTGGTGCCGATCACCTTGTGCCAGGCCTCCGGCGAGCCGAGGATGGCGCTGCCCGGGCCGATGCCGGCATTGTTCATGACGACGTCGACGCCGCCGAACCGCGCCAGGACCTTGTCCTTCAGGTCCTCGACTTCGTCGCGCTTGGACACGTCGACCTCGAAGGCGGCGACGTCGGCCGCGCCACCCGCCGCAACGGCAGCCACCCGGGTAGCCGCGCCGGCGAGCTTGTCCGCGCCGAGATCGACGATGGCGACCTTGAGGCCCAACGCGGCGAAGCGCTCGGCTGCGACGAGGCCGATGCCGGACGCCCCGCCGGTGACGACGGCGACGGCGCCGGACTTGAGCACTGGATGGGTCATGGTTTCCTCCTAGGCAATCGTCGGCCGGGACGCCGCGCGCAGACGGGCGGTCGCTGCGGCGCGCCGGTCGGGATTCGAAATCGCGGCGACCATGCGCTGCAGCTGACCATGCGTCAAATAGATTATACCGATCGAATTGATCGATCGAAGAGATTGCAAAACGGCCATTCGATCATGTCGCAGCGCCGGTCGGCGCGGTTCCGGCCGCGGGCCACTACCCGGTCAGGCAACGTGCAATTGGTACATGGTGGCATAGCGGCCGGCCTGGGCGCGCAGGTCGTCGTGCGAGCCCTGCTCGATGATGTGGCCGTGTTCCATGAAGCAGATCTTGTCAGCCTTTTGGATGGTTTGCAGCCGGTGCGCGATGACGATCGTGGTGCGACCGGCCGACAGCACATCGAGCGCTTCCTGGATCGCCCGCTCGCTCTCCGCGTCGAGCGCCGCGGTCGCCTCGTCCAATAACAGGATCGGCGCGTCCTTGAGGATCGCCCGGGCAATGGCGATGCGCTGGCGCTGGCCGCCCGACAGTTTCAAGCCGTTCTCGCCGACCTGGGATTCGTATCCATGGTCGAAGCCGGTGATGAAGCCATGCGCATTGGCCGCCCTGGCTGCGGCGATGATCTCCGCCTCGCTCGCCCCCGGCCGCCCGAGCGCAATATTGTCGAGGATCGTGCCCTTGAACAGCATGGCGCTCTGGCTGACGTAGGAGACCTGCGACCGCAGCGAACTGCGCGACACCTCGCGGATGTCCTGGCCGTCGATCCTGATCGCCCCGTGTTGCAGTTCCCAGAAGCGCAACAACAGGCTCAGCATCGTCGACTTGCCGCTACCGGACGGACCGACCAGCGCCGTCGTCTTGCCGGCCTCCGCGGTCAGGCTGATTGACTTCAGCACGTCCTCGCCTTGCCTGTAGGCGAAGCGCACGGCATCGAACTCGACCCGCCCTGCCGCAACCTTGAGCGCCGGCAGATCGTCCTCCACCTCGCGCGCCGGTGTGTCGAGATATTCGTACAGCGTGGAAACGCCGACGAGTTGGCCGGCGAGGTTCACATGCGTCTGGGCCAGGCGCTTGGCCGGCTCATAGGCAAGCAGCAGCGCGGTGATGAAGGAGAAGAATTCGCCCGGCGAGGAATGCCACTGGTTCACTTTCCAGCCGCCGTAGAACACCATGATGGCGATCGCCAGACCGCCAAGCGTCTCCATCAGCGGCGAAGAGCGGGCGCCGACTCGCGCCATCTTGTCGGAGGCCGCCTGCATCGCCGCGATGGCGCCGTTCATCCGCTGGCTCAACGGCTTTTCCAGCGTGTAGGACTTCACCATCTGGATGCCCTGCACCGTCTCCTGGGTGACCTCCATCACCACCATTCCCTGCTGGAATTCCGTGCGCATCACCTGCTTGGCGCGGCGCACCAGCCGCTGCACACCGAGGATCGCCGGCGGCACGATGATCAAGCCGAACATCGACAGCACCGGATCCTGCAGCACCATGACGGTGATCAGCCCCACCAGCGTCAGAGCGTCGCGGCCGATCGAGGTGACGACCGTGTTCAGCGCGCCAGCCGCCCCTTGCGAGGCGAAAGTGTTGCGCGCGACGAATTCCGACGTATGCCGCTCGGCAAAATAAGGTACGTCCAAGGCAAGGGTATGGGCAAACATCCGTCGCTGCACCGCCGCGACGATCGAATTGGCGATGTAGGAAAGCGTCACCTGCTGACCGTAGGTTGCCCCGCCCTTGACGAGAAAGATCGCCATGACGGCGCTCGAGACGAAGACCACAGCCCCCCAGTTGTGCCCCCCGAACACCTCGTTGATCACGTCTTTCATGATGTAGGCCGACAGCGACGTCGATGTCGCCACCAGCACCATGAAGAATATTGCCAAAAGATAATGCAGCGTGTGCCGCTGGCCATGATCCTTGATCAGCCGCGTCAGCAGCCGCAGCTCCTCGTTCGATGCCAGAAACCGACCGAAAAAACCTGTCATGTACCCTCAGGACCCAGTCCGCACGAAACTCCGAGACAGAGGATGCTTCTAATGCGGTCCCGGTCGAATAGAAACCGAAAAGTCGGAGCCGGCGGCGGACTACGCACCAAGTAGTATATGCGACTAGATGCAAGCAACCTGGCCGAGCGCTGTCGGGATGCCACCGACCCGTCGGGGAACCGCAGTTGTCCGCCGTCCGCCCAGCGCTGCGCATCAATGACCGAGGTGGGACAAAGGCGGCCGTCGGACCACGCCTGATCGCACCGTTCACGGGTCTCGCCGCTCAGGAACCGCGCGTATCAGGCCGGGATTCCCATGCGTCGCATGGCGTTGCCCAGATGGTCGCGCATCAACTCGGCGGCGCGTTCCTCCTGACGAGCTTCGATCGCCTCGATCAGCCGCGTGTGCTCGTCGATGATCCTGTTCAGCGAGGCGATCTCGGAAATGCTGCGCACGCCCTGATAGGCGGCATTGCGCATGGCCGACTGCAGCGATTCCACGATGTGGAAGATCAGCCGGTTGCCGCTCGCCTCGGCGACGGCGAGATGGAAGGCCGAATCGTGCAGGCTCAACAGCGAGGCATCGCCGAGCGACCGCTGCATCTGCTCGAGCGTGTCCTTCAGCGCATCGACGTCGCGTTCGCTGCGATTGCGTGCCGCCAGCGCCGCGGCGCGGGTCTCGATGCCGACGCGCACGTCCATCACGTCGCGCACCGAATCGTCGACGATCTGCAGCGCTCGGCCGAAATACACCCGCAACACCCCGTTATTGAGGTCGCGGATCACCGCCTTCTTGCCGTTGGCGATCTCGACGATGCCGAGTGCCCTCAGGGCATTCAGCGACTCGCGCACCACCGGGCGGCTGACACCCAGGCTTTCCGCCAGGGTGGCAACCGCCGGCAGCGTGGTGCCAGGCTTCAGGTCTTGGGTCAGGATGTGATCGAGCAGGGCCTCTACCGCGCGCTGCGACAAAGACCCGTGCTCCAGACGCTTGAGGTCGAGAGTCGTCATGGCCGACACCATGGCACATAGTCACTCTGCTTGCAACCTGTTTGATAGGTTGACAGCCAAAACGTCCAGTGACATGCTAGCACCACTGCACATGATCTGGACGCTGCTGTCGCCCGCCCCGGCGGTGCGGGCGCGCCACGATGCCGTTATATGGGTCGCTCTCCGGCACGAATTCGCCGCGAGCGGGCGGCGACAGGACGGGGCCGGCAGGCCTGAGGTGAGGAAATGCCAATGCGAGTGGCCGTACTCGGGGAGTGCATGGTGGAAATCCGCCATCTCGACGCCGAATTTGCCCGCTTCTCCTTCGGCGGCGATGTGCTCAATACCGCGATCTATCTGACTCGATTGGGCTTTCCGACCCGCTTCGTCACCGCGCTCGGCGACGACCGCTATTCCGAGCGCATGCTGGCAGCCTGGTCCTATGAGGGCGTCAAGACCGATGCCGTCCGCATCGTGCCCGGCCGGTTGCCCGGCATGTATGTGATCGAGACGTCGCCCGACGGCGAGCGCCGTTTCCTCTACTGGCGCACGGATTCGCCCGCGCGCGACGTCTTCACCGCCGCCAATGCCGAGGAAACCACCAAGGCACTGATCGACACCGATGTGCTGTTCCTGTCCGGCATCACCCTGTCGCTCTATGGCGAGGCGGGCCTGTGGCGGCTGTTCGCGGCGCTGAAGATGGCGCACCGCAAGGGCGTCAAGATCGTCTTCGATACCAATTTCCGCCCGCGCAACTGGCCGGACCTGTCGATCGCCCGCGCCGCCTTCGCCGAATTGGCCGATGTCGTCGACATCGTGCTCGCCGGCGACGAGGACACGTTGCATTTGTTCGGCGGCAACGACGCGGAAGCCGCCTTGCGCGACTGGCTCGACTTCGAGTCCACCGAGGTCGTGCTAAAATGCGGCTCGCGCGATTGCCGCATCTGGGCCGATGGTGCGACATTCGCCGCCGCGCCCGAGCGCGTCGACAAGGTCGTCGACACCACTGCCGCGGGCGACAGTTTCGCCGCGGCCTACCTCGCCGCCCGGCTGCACGGCGCCGCCCCCGACGTGGCCGCCCGCGCCGGCCATCGACTTGCCGCCGTCGTGATCTGTCACCCCGGCGCCATCATTCCGAAGTCGGCGATGCCTAGCCTCGTCCTGGCCGCCTCCTGAACGAGACATTCCGAACCGTAGAGATTCCATGACAACGGGAGAGACAACGTGAAACATGATCGCATGGAAGTTCTCGCCACGATGATGGACCAGGGCATCGTCCCGGTATTCTATCATCCGGACGTCGAGATCTGTAAGAACGTCATCCAGGCCTGCGCCAACGGCGGTGCCAAGTGCATCGAATTCACCAACCGTGGTGATTTCGCCGCTCACGTGTTCCTTGAGGTCGCTCAGCACTTCGCCAAGGTCGACCCGTCGGTGATCATGGGTGTCGGCTCCGTCGTCGACGCGCCGACCGCCGGCCTGTTCATCGCCAATGGCGCCAAGTTCGTCGTCGGGCCGCTGTTGAACCCCGACGTCGCCAAGGTCTGCAACCGGCGGAAGATTCCGTATTCGCCGGGCTGCGGCTCGGCCACCGAGATCGGCTACGCCGAAGAGCTCGGCGTCGAGATCGTCAAGGTGTTCCCCGGCTCCTCCGTCGGCGGCCCGGAGTTCGTCAAGGCGATGCTCGGCCCCTGCCCGTGGACCAAGATCATGCCGACCGGCGGCGTCGAGCCGACGGAAGAGTCGCTGAAGAACTGGTTCGGGGCCGGCATTGTCTGCGCCGGCGTCGGCTCCAATTTGGTCACCAAGGAACTGCTCGCCGCCAAGGATTACACTGGCATCGAAAAGAAGGTGCGCGACACGATCGCTCTCGTGCGCTCGATCCGGGGGAAATGACCAATGGTCGATAACGTTCTGAACGTTCGCAAGGCCGAGGACTGCAAGTGGGATTGCGCCTCGTTCGGCGAGATCATGCTGCGCTTCGATCCCGGCTTCGGCCGGGTGCGCAACGCCCGCTCCTTCCAGGTATGGGAAGGCGGCGGCGAGTACAACGTCGCCCGCGCCATGCGCAAGTGCTGGGGCAAGCGCTCCACCGTGTTCACTGCCCTGCCACAGAACGATCTCGGCTGGCTGGTCGAGGACTTCGTCTGCCAGGGCGGCGTCGACACCTCGCATATCCTGTGGCGCGACTTCGACGGCATCGGCCGCAACACCCGCGTCGGCCTGAACTTCACCGAGAAGGGTTTTGGCGTCAGAGCCGCGCTCGGCTGTTCGGACCGCGGCAATTCCGCCGCCTCGCAGATCCGTCCCGGCGAATTCAACTGGGAAAAGATCTTCGGCGAGGAAGGCGTGCGTTGGCTGCACACCGGCGGCATCTTCGCTGCGCTCTCCTCGAACACCGCCGAAGCGGTGATCGAGGCGGTCGAGGTCGCCAAGAAGTACGGCACGATCGTTTCCTATGACCTCAACTACCGCGCTTCCCTTTGGAAGAGCCAGGGCGGCAAGGACGGCGCGCAGAAGGTCAACCGCGAGATCGCCAAGTACGTCGACGTCATGCTCGGCAACGAGGAAGACTTCACCGCCTGCCTCGGCTTCGAGGTCGAAGGTCTCGACGAGCACATCTCCAAGATCGATCCGGTCAACTTCAAGAAGATGATCGAGACCGCGGTCAAGGCATTCCCGAACTTCAAGGTCGCCGCCACCACGCTGAGGAACGCCAAGACGGCGACCTTCAACGATTGGTGTGCGGTGATCTGGGCCGGCGGACAGTTCTACGAGGCGCCGATGCGCGAAAACCTCGAGATCTACGACCGCGTCGGCGGCGGCGACGGCTTCGCTTCCGGGCTCGCCTACGGCTTCATGGAAGGCAAGGGTCCGCAGGCCGCCGTCGAATACGGCGCTGCCCACGGCGCGCTCGCCATGACCACGCCCGGCGATACCTCGATGGTCAACGTCAAGGAAGTCGAAGCCATCATGAAGGGAAAAGGCGCCCGCGTCATCCGCTGAGGGAACCGTCCATTCTCCAGCGCCCCTGACACATGCGCCTATGACCGGCCGCGGAGCCTCCCCCGCGGCCGGTCTTGTTTTTTCTGCATTGCCGCGCCGCCGGACGCCGCCGGTTTGGCACGGAAGATGCTCTCCATGGCAGGCCGAACGGTATCGTGGCCACCGTGGAGAGGTTCGCGCATGCAAGCAGTCAGCGCTGCACTCGACGTCCGTCTATTGCGCACGCTTCTCCTGCTCGTCACGGAATGCAGCGTCTCGCGCACGGCCGAAATCCTCGGCCAGACCCAGCCGACCGTCAGTCTGGCATTGAAACGCTTGCGAGAACTGATCGGCGATCCGATTCTGGTGCGTTCCGGCGGCTCGTTGGTGCCGACCGAGCGCGGGCTGGAATTGAAGGACGTGGTCCGGCGGCTGCTCGCCGAAATGGACTCGCGCCTGACGCCGCTGGCCAATTTCGATCCGCTGAACACCACGCGCCGCTTCCGCATCATTGCCGCCAATTGCCTCGGCGCCGTCTTCCTGCCGCTCATTTTCCGGGCAGTTGCCCGCTCCGCGCCCCATGCCCGCATCGACGTGGTGCCGTTGCAGACCCATGCTCAGATGATGGAGAACCTCGCCGACGGCTCGATCGATCTGGTGATCGGCAACTGGCCGAACCCGCCAGACCAGCTGCGGCTCGCTCCGCTGCTGTCGACCCCTATCCAATGCGTCGTCGCCGAGGGCCATCCCCTCGCCGACATCGACGGGCCGGTCGACATCGAACGCTATCTCGCCGAAGGCCACCTCAGCCCGAGTTCCGATGACTGCCTGTCGATGAGCCCGATCGACGGCCGCCTCCTGGCCCTCGGTCTGAAGCGCCGCATCGTCGCCACCGTGCCGGAATACGCCATCGTGCCGCACGTTCTCGCCGGCAGCGACATGGTGTTCACCACCGGCGCGCCGTTCGCCCGCGAGATCGCCAGGGCGATGCCGTTCCACGTCCTGGATGCGCCGCCCGAACTCGGCCGCATGGAGTTCTATCTCCTCTGGCACGACTGCAAGCATCACTCGCCGGCGCATGTCTGGCTGCGGACGCTGCTGAAAGGCATCGCCGCCGAGTTGCGCATGCATGAACGGGGAGAGGCCGGCAGCCATCTGTCCGCCGCGGCGGAGTAGTTTTCGAACTTTGGACGAGAACAAATAGGCCTGTCATTGTGATCGCAGCTCACCGAACCGCGTTGTTATCCCGGCCCAGGAACCCCAACCCAAGGTGTCATCCCGGCGAAAGCCGGGATCCACTCACCGAGCAGCAGGCAAAATGGGAGCAGCGAGTCGGATAGTCGCCCCCCACGACTTCACGGCCACCGATAGTGGATCCCGGCTTTCGCCGGGATGACAACCGAGAGATTTGCGATTACTTCCCAGTGTTCCGGCGACCTCTGCTCCGCATTATCCAGACAGCCACCGCCAACCTGACCGCCCTGTCGCCTTGCCCTCCTACCGTCCCGCCCAGAACGTCTCGTGGATCGCCGCCGCCTCGTCCTCGAGCAGCGGGCCGATCACCTCGACCGCCCGCTGGCCGCTGGCAAATACCGTTCGGCACGGCAGATCGAGTGTCGGATTCTCCGGATGGTCGCCGGTGATGCCTTTCAGCCGCTGTTCGGACAGGCCGTAGACCACCCTCCCGATGCCGGCCCAATAGGCTGCGCCGGCGCACATGGCGCAGGGCTCGGCCGACGTGTACAGCGTGGTGCCGGCGAGTTCGGCCGGGCGCCAGGCCATCGATGCCCGCGTGGCCAACACCCGCTCGGCATGCCCAGTCATGTCGTGATGCGGATGGTAGGCGTTACCCTGCTCGATCAGCACCTTGCCGTCGGACGAGACCAGGATGCAGCCGAACGGGTGGCTGCCCTCGGCCGCCGACCGCTCCGCCACCCGGAACGTCAGGCGCAGGTAATGGGCGTGATCCAGCTCTGGTCCGGCCATGGTTCCCCTCCTCGTGATGACGCACAGCTCCGCCAGCGGGCGGCGAAACCGCGGCTGCGACAGGCTTGGCGCGCAAAAACTCTGCGCCTTCAGAGCCTTACCTGACATTCGACTTACCCGAATAAGGTCTATTACGCTCCGACTATAGGCATGCCTATTTCATTGGCTGCATGATCTCGCCAGCTCATTCGACCACAGGAGATGCGGGCATGACATCAGCCCATCTGAATCGCCGCCAGATGCTGGGGACCCTCGCTGCAGGTGCCGGACTGACGCTGTTGGGTTCACCGAACCGGCCGGCCTTCGCCGCGGCGAAAGAACTGGTCTGGGCCACCTGGGATTCCAACGGCCACCCGGAGTATGTCTCCCCGTTCGAGGCGAAGACCGGGTCGAAGGTCAAGCTGTCGTATCTCTCCAGCGAGGACGCGCAGTTCGCCGCCTTGAAGACCGGCTCGGCGTCGGACTGGGACATCGTCAACCCCTCGCTCAACGGTTCCTGGCGCTACATCAAGGCCGGCGTGCTGAAGTCGCTCGACCTGACGAAGCTGCCCGGCACGGCCAATATGTACGATGTCTTCAAGACGACCGACAAGGTGAAGGACGACAAGGGCGCGACCTTCGCCATCCCCTACCTCTGGGGCCTCAACCCGATCGTCTATCGCTCCGACAAATACGACGTCGAGCCGACCTATTCCACGCTGTTCGACCCGAAATACAAGGGTCAGCTCGCCATGCGCGACTACGCGCTGGAATCGATCTCGCTGACCGCCCTCCACCTCGGCATTCCGCGCGACAAGGCGTTCACGCTCAGCGCCGACGAACTGGCCGAATGTAAGAAGGCCCTGATCGCCCAGAAGCCGATCTTGAGGACCTACTGGCAGACCATCGGCGATCTGACCAACCTCTTCGCCACCGGCGAAGTCACCTGCGCCTTCTCCTGGCGCGTGCCCTACGATGCGCTGAAAGACAAGATGAAGGTGGCCATGGCAAAGCCCAAGGCCGGCATCATGGGCTGGTGCGACTGCTTTGGGATCCCCGCCTCCCTCGCCGACGACAAGCTCGATCTGGCCTATGCCTTCGGCAACTATCTGCTTGGACCGGACTACGCCGCGGCCATCGCCGAGATCGGCAACTACGCCACATCGACCAACGTCGTGCGCGACAAGCTGACCAAGGAGAAGCAGGAAGCGATCTTCATCGACGACTTGTCGATCATGAAGAACTTCATGTGGCCGGTGGCGCCGCCCAACTACTCCGACTGGCTGAAGGTGTGGAACGAAGTCAAGGCGGCCTAGCCAGGAAGCCCACTACCGTCATTGCGAGCCGAAGGCGAAGCAATCCAGAAAGCCACGAAAGAGAGCTGTCCTGTTGGACTCTGGATTGCTTCTGCTCACGCTCGCAATGGCGGAAACACTCTGTAAGACTACTCGAGCGCCAGTCCACGTGGCCCTGCCAGAGCCAATGATGCCCCTCAGGAGAGCGCCTCCAACTGATGACAGTCGCAGACAGGCCATCCCGCGATCCGGCCACCGCGCCGCTGCTGCTCGCCGCCCGCGGGCTGAAGAAGTCCTACGGCCGGGCCCTGGCGGTTGCCGGCGTCGATCTCGACATACCCGAGCGGGCGTTCACCACGCTTCTCGGCCCATCCGGCTGCGGCAAGACCACCATCCTCAGGATGATCGCCGGCTTCGAGACACCGGATGCCGGCTCGATCCTACTCGACAGCCAGTCGCTCTCCGGCGTGCCGCCCGAGCGCCGGCCGGTCAACACGGTATTCCAGTCCTACGCGCTGTTCCCGCATCTGACCGTCTACGACAATGTCGCCTTCTCGCTGCGCCTCAAGGGCCAGGAGCCCAACCTCGACAACCGCGTCCGCCGCGCGCTCGACAGCGTCCACATGGGCGAATTCGGCGACCGGCTGCCGCACCAGCTGTCCGGCGGCCAGCAGCAGCGCGTCGCCGTCGCCCGCGCCATCATCGCCGAGCCGCGCCTCCTTCTCCTCGACGAGCCGCTGTCGGCGCTCGATCGCAAGATGCGCGGCCACCTGCAGATCGAGCTGAAGGACCTGCAGCGCCGGCTCGGCATCGCCTTCGTCTATGTCACGCACGACCAGGAGGAGGCTTTTGCCCTCTCCGACATCATCGTGGTGATGAACAAGGGCAGGATCGCGCAGAAGGCCGACCCGCTGACCATCTATTCCCGCCCGGCCGATACATTCGTCGCCGACTTCATCGGCGGCGCCACGCTGGTGCCGGCCACCGTCATCGCCGCCGCGCCCGGCCGCGCCACCGTCGAGACGCCGCTCGGCACCATCGAGTCGGCCGCCGTCGACGGCCTCGCCGTCGGCGACAAGGCTGCCCTCGTCGTGCGGCCCGAGGGCATCGCCCCCGCAGCAGGTGGGGCAGCGTCGTTGTCCGGCGAGGTGACCCACTCGGTGTTCCAGGGCGAGCGCACGCTGGTCGAAGTGGTCGTCCGCGACATCCGCCTGTCGCTCGCCAGCCACCAGCCGCCCGCCGTCGGCACCAGCATCGACCTGGTGCTGATCCCCGAACGGCTGTTCGTCACGAGGCTCGCCGCATGATCGGCCGCCCCCTCTTCTCCGGCTTCGCCCTCGGCCGTACGCATCTGGCGATCCCGGTCGCCCTGGTATTGGTCCTCGGCTGTATCGTGCCGCTCGGCGTGCTCGTCGTGTTCTCGGTATTCGAGGTCGACTTCGACGCCTTCGTGCTGATGCCGGCCCTGTCGCCGCGCGCCTGGAGCGACCTCTTCCACACCTGGTCATTCTGGGTGCTGATCGGCAAGGCGGTCATTTCGGGCGCCGCCGCGGCGCTCACCACCTCGATCCTCGGCTATCCGATCGCCTTGGCGCTGGCCTCCGCACCGTTGAATTGGAAGGGCATCGGCACGGTCGTGCTGCTGACCCCGCTCTACACCGGCGAGATCGTCCGCATCTACGCCTGGCGCATCGTGCTCGGCTCCGAAGGGCTGATCAATACGCTGCTTCTCGACCTGCATATCGTCGCAAGTCCGGTGAAGTGGCTGCTGTTCACGCCGTTCACCACCGCCCTGGTCCTCACCTACAACAACCTGCCCTACATGGTGCTGGCGATCTGGGTGTCCGCCGAGATGGTGGACAAGCGCCTGATCGAGGCGGCGCGCGACTTGGGCGCCCGCCCGCTCGACGCGTTCTTCAAGGTCACCCTGCCGTTGACCACGCCGGGCCTGGCCGCCGGCGTGTTCGCCGTGTTCGCGCTCGCCGCCGGCGAGATGCTGACCCCGAGCCTGCTCGGCGGGACCTCCGGCCAGACCGCCATGGCGATGATCGACAATCTGTTCGGCACGGCCTTCGACTGGCCGCTCGCCTCGGCTCTGGCGCTGGCGCTCCTCGCCGCGCTGTTCCTGACCGCGGTCGCCCTCGGCTTCTGCCTGACGCGGTTCAAGGGCGCCCGGGCCGTCATCGGACGGGGGCGCGCATGAACCGCTTCGCCGCCGCCACGCTTGCCCTTGCCACCACCTTCCTCTACCTGCCGATCGTCGTCCTCGCCGTGTTCTCCTTCAACGACAGCGACCTGATGGCCTTCCCGCTCACCGGCTTCTCGCTCAGGTGGTACGAAGAGCTCGCCGGCAATGCTGCCTTCCACAGCGGCTTTGTCACTTCGTTCCTCGTCGCCCAGCCGGTCGGTCTCATCGGCATGGTGGCGGGGTTGATGGCCGCCCTGGCGTTGACCTCGCCCAAACTGAAATTCCGCCTCGCCTTCGCCGCGCTGATCCTGGTTCCGTTCCTGGTGCCGAAGTCGGTCTTGTCCATCGCCCAGGCGATGATCATGAGCCGCATCCATCTGGAGCGCGGCGCGGTCGCCTTGATCCTCGCCCAGTCGCTGGTGGTGATCCCGTTCACCACCGCGCTGATCTCGGCGGTGCTGATCCGCGTCGATCCGCGCCTCGACGAGGCGGCGCGCGACCTCGGCGCCACGCCTTGGCAGAGCTTCCGCCTGGTGCTCCTACCGCAATTGAACAGCGCGCTCGCCGGCGCCTATTCCATCGGCGTCATCCTGTCGCTCGCGGATCTCACCATCTCCATGTTCCTGGCCGGCCGCACGCAGCCATTGTCGCTGATGGTCGCCTCGGAATTCCGCCACGACCTCCGGCCCGACCTCAACGCCATGCAAGTCACCGTACTGGCGCTCACTGCCGTGATCGTCGCCTTGAGCGAACTCTACCGCCGCCACCGCGCCCGCCCGCAGCGCCTCGCCGACCGCGCCGCAACCGCCGAGCCGATCGAGGCCGCACCATGAGTCTGAAGTCGGGTGTCCTCGCTGTCGTCGATCCTTTGGAAGCGCTCGCCGCAGCGGCTCGTTCCGACCTCGCCGCCCTCTCCTATCCCGACCGCAGCTGGCTGGAACCGCTCGCCGGTCCGGACGGCCGCCCGGTCGAAGACGTTCTCATCGTCGGTGGTGGCCAGTCGGGCGTTGTCATCGCCGCGCAGCTGAAACGCGAGGGGCTCGCCCGCGTCGCCGTCCTCGATCGCTGTGCGCCCGGCGAGGAAGGCCCCTGGCGCACCTATGCCCGCATGAGCGAGTTGCGCACGCCGAAAATGACGGTCGGCAGCGAGTTCGGCATCCCCAATCTGTCGGTGCAGCGCTGGTTCGAGACCCGCTACGGCACGGCGGCGTGGGGCTCGATCGAGCGCATCCCGCGCACCGACTGGAAGGACTATCTCGACTGGTACGCCGGCGTCACCGGTATCCGCATCGAGAACCGCACGCTCGTTACCGACATCGCCGAGGCCGGCCCGCTTCTGCGTGTCGACACGCTGGTCGCCGGCAAACCATTCACCCGCTACGCTCGTACCGTGGTCATTGCCACCGGTTTCGAGGGGGCTGGCGCCTGGCGCGTGCCGCAGTTCATTTCGAGCCGGCTGCCGCACCGCGTCTACGATCATTCCTACGATGCGATCAATTTCGCCATGCTCAAGGGCAAGCGCATCGGCGTGCTCGGCCATGGCGCCGCCGCCTTCGACAATGCGCTGGCGGCAATGAAGGCCGGCGCCGCATCGGTCGAAATCTCGTTTCGCCGCGAGCGCCTGCCGCGCACCAATCCGCATCGCTTCCTGGAGACCGGCGGGCTGATGACGCATTATCCGGGCCTGTCGGAGGCGACGCGCTGGCGCATCGCCCGCTTCTTCCGCGAGCACGACCAGCCGCCGCCGCCGACCGCCTTCCGCGCCGCGCTGGCAACGGCCGAAATCCGCTTGCGCCCCGGCACGCCCTGGCTGTCGGTCGGCATGGACGGCGAGGCGGTACGGGTGGAGACGCCCGCCGGCCCGCTCCGCTACGATCATCTGATTCTCGCCACGGGCTGCGTCGTCGACCTCGCCAGCCGGCCGGAACTGACGTCGCTCGCACCGTGCGTGACGCTGTGGCGCGACCGCTACGTGCCGCCGCCCGCCGAGGAGGACGAGCGGCTGGCGGCCCTGCCCTATCTCGACGAGGCCTATGGTTTCATCGGCCGCTCGCCCGAGCATCATTGGGTCGACCGCGTTTTCGCCTTCAACGGTCTCAGCGCCGTCAGCCACGGCCCGCATTCGACCTCGATCAGCGGCCATCGCCACGCCCTGCCGCGGCTGGTGCGCGGCGTCACGCGCCGCCTCGTCCTCGACAGTGAGGCGGACCTGCTGGCCGGACTGGCGGACTATCGCAGCAACGATCTGCCCATTGCCGACGATTTCGAACAGCGGCTGGGCAGCTAGATGGAGGGAACCGAATGAGCGCAGCCGAGACCACCGCCGGCATCACCTGGCAGGATTTGGCCGTCCAGGACCTGACGGCGGAGAGCTTCGCCCCGTTCGGCACGGTCATCCCGCCGATGCAGGACGGCGTCCCGTTCGGCCCGCAGGACGCGCAGCTGGATCTGTCGAAAGGCACGCCGCGGTTCTACTGCATGCGCCTTGCCGCCCGCGGACTGCTGGTCAAGCAAATCACCCGGCACCGGCAGGTCACCCAGGCGCTGGCGTCGGCCGGCGGCGACGACTGGTGGCTGGCGGTGGCGCCGCCGCAGGACCTCGACAAGCCCGATGCCGAGCCGGCCTTGGCCGACATCCGCGCCTTCCGCATCCCCGGCGATACGGCGGTGATGCTTTTTGCCGGCACCTGGCATGCCGGACCACTGTTCGAGGGTGCGGATCAAAGCTTCTTCAATCTCGAACTCGCCGACACCAACATCGTCGACCACCACACCTGCAAGCTGACGGCGCGCTACGGCGTGGCGCTGACGCTGGTGTGAATCGAACAAGCTTCACTCAAGGCAGGCGAAGACCAGCCGGGATGGCGCTCCCGCCCCATGCCGGATTGCCAGCGTCGTCACCTGCGCATCGGCGAACGTCGCCTCCTCCGGCCTGACGCCCGTGCCCGGATTGAGCATGAACGCCGGCCAGGCGGCCGCGGCGAGCGACAGCCGCAAGCGTTTGCCCGCCGCCACCGTCATCATTGTGCGATTGAGATCGACGACGACCGGACCGGCGGTCGCGCCTGCCGGCACCCGGGTGAAGCCACCGGCCAGCGCCATCGCCGAACCGTCGTCCGCCACCACGGACAACGTCGCGGCAAGATCGAAGCTCGGCCGGTCGCTTGTCACATGGATCTCGGCACGGATCGGCCCCGAGATCGTCAGATCGGCGGCGAGCGGCGCGCCGGTATAGACCGCGACATCGCCGCGATCGTCGACCGCCGCCCGATCGACATAGCCGCCGGGCGTGCCGAGCGTCAGCCCGAAACCCGGTGCCGGCCGCCAGGGATCGCTGACCAGCCGGTCCGTCCCCGCGCCGCCGGGCTCGGGCACGAGTTCGCCGTCCGTTACCGTCGGCGCCGCCCGGCCGTTGGAGGCAAGGAACAGCGACGCCTCGCGGCCCTCGGGGAGACGGTCGAAGGCGACGAAACGGCGCGTGCCGAGATCGAACAATTCGACCGCCGCTGTGGGCTCGGCCCCCTTCAGCACGTGGTCGAAGAAGCCGACAATGTCGATATCGATCCCCGCTCCCGCCGCCGCGCCCATATCGGGACCGCCGGCTCGGCGCCCCCACGGCAGATGCGGCCACGGGCCGACCTTCAGCCGGCTCGGCTGCCCGCCCGCCCGGAATGCCTGATATGCCGCGAACGTGCCGTCGAGCATGATGTCGAGCCAGCCGCCGACGTGAAACGTCGGCAGTTCCAGCCGCTGCCCGGCGAGGAGCGCGGAGGGCGACCGTGCCGCCCAATAGGTCGGGTCGTCGGCGAGCCAGTCGGCATAGTGCGAGTACTGCGGATAGGCGTCGAGCACGTCGAGCCGCGCCGGATGGAACCCGCCACAGAGCCGGCCGAGCGCCGAGCGCAGCGCATGATGGGCGGCCGTGTCGCCGGCAAGCCGAGCGTTTTCGGCCGCCATCTGCACCGCCCACATCTGTCCGCCCTGCAGCCGGAAGGCGCCGCCCTCATAGGCCCAATGGTTGCGGATATCCCACGGCGCCATCACCACCGCCATCGCCGCCGGCTCGATCGTCCGGGCCGCCCGCGCTCCGGCGAACGCCAGATACTGCGTGATCCCCTGGTAGGAAAAGCCATAGGTGGCGACGCGCCCGTCGCAGCCGGCGAGATCGGCAGCCGCGGCAAGCGTTGCCGCGCCGTCGGCGGCATCGTCGACGAGGAGGCGGAATTCGCCCTCGCTATCGCCGCGCCCGCGCACGTCCTGAACCATGACGATATAGCCGTGCGCCGCGTACCAGACGGGATGGGCGAGCACCACGGTCGAGGCGATCTTTCGCCCATAGGGCTGCCGCATGAGCAGCACGGGGACGCGCCCGGCTCCCACCGGCCGGTAGACGTCGGCGACGAGCCGCGCGCCGTCCGGCATGGCGATTGCGATCGTCTCCGGCTCGCTGACGGCATAGGTCATGCGCCGGTCGCCCTGGTGAATCGGGTCTTTTGCGTCAGCCGGGCGAGGTCGAAGGCGGCCGCATCCCGGATCAGGCGGACGAGCGCTTCAGCCGCGCGCCGAACGACCTGTTCGCCCTTGTCCGCCGTCGCCGCCGCGGCATTACCGGAGACGCCGGCCGGGTGCAGGTCCTGCGCCTGCCAGCCGAAACCGACGAGGCCCTCGGCGGTCAACGAACTGCCCGAGCGCTCGATCTCGACCGTCAGCGGCACGAAGTCCTCCGCCTTGTGCATGGCGATGAGGCCGGGGTGCAGCGCCAGCATGACGCTGGTCTCGAGCTCGCCGCCGTGGATGCCGTGGGTGAGTTCGTGGCGGGAGAACAGATCGTCGAGGGCAGTCGCCCGGAACCACGAGCAGGCGATCGCCAGTACTCCGAGCTCGACGCGGATGCGACGGCAGACGATGTCCATCAGCGCCATCTGCCCGCCGTGCGAGTTGAACAACAGAATCTTGCGGCACCCGGCCCGGGCGACGCTCGCTGCAATCTCGAACCACACTTGGCCAAGCGTTTCGCCTGACAGCGTCAAGGTGCCGGGATACGCCGTGTGCTCGTCCGACTTGCCAAACGGCAGCGGCGGCAACACCAGCACGTCCGCCTCGGCCGGCAACAACTCGAGCGCGGCGGCCAGGATTCCGGCATTGATCGCCGCGTCGACGCTGACCGGCAGATGCGGCCCGTGCTGTTCGACCGCGCCGACCGGCAAGATCGCCACGGTCTCCGACAGGTCCCGCGCGGCGAATTCGGCGGTCGTCAGGTCCCACCACAAAAGCGTCTTCGTCATGCCACCTCCGCCGCTTCGGCCGCGAGCGTCGCCTTGGCGATCTTGCCGGTCGGCGTCATCGGCAATTCCGCCACGACGCGGATTTCCAGCCGAGCGAGATCGTAGGAAAGCTGCGGCACGATCGCCCGCTGCAAGCCGGCGGGGTCGAGCGTCGCGCCGGGCTTTGCCGTGACGAAGGCGACCGGCCGCGAGCCTGCCGCCGTCCTTACCCCGACCAGCGCGGCGAGCGATACACCGGGTTCGGCCGCCAGCGCCTCTTCCACATCGCGCGGAAACCAGTCGACGCCGTCGACGGTGACGAGTTCGGAGCGCCGCCCACGCATGGTGATATGGCCGTCGGCGTCCATCGAGCCCAAGTCGCCCGAGCGCAGCCAGCCGCCCCGCGTCGCCTCGGCCGTCTTGTCCGGCTTGCCCCAATAGCCGGCCATGAAGCCGCCTTTCAGCGAGATCTCGCCGACGCGGTCGAGCCCGGCGATGCCGTCCGACGACGTCAGGATCGTCACCTCCTTGTCGGGCAGCGGCGGACCGACGCGCGGGAGTTTCGCGTCGTCCGGCTCCAGCTCCGGATAGCCGAGCGCGAAAAAGCCGCCGACTTCGCTCTGGCCGAAACTTTCCACCAGCGGGATCTTCAGCCGATCGCGGAAGGCCCGCTTCAGGCTCGGCGGCACCGGCCCGCCACCGGACAGGCCGAAGCGCAAGCGCGACGGCAGCCGGCCGCGCGTCTCGGACTCCTCGATCAGATCCGTCAGCACCACCGGATTGCCGATGAACATCGTCGCATCAGCGTCGGCCAGCGCCTCCCAGCCGGTCTCGCGCGTCCAGCGGCCCATGACAGTGATGCTGGCGCCCGCTGCCATCTGCGGGATGAGGTTGGCGACCAGCTGATAGGAGGACGACAGCGCCGTCGGCCCGAACGAGCGGTCGTCCTGGCGGATCCGCAGCCGCTCGCCGATGCAGCGGCAGGCAGTGACCGTCGGCTCATGCGCCAGACAGGCACCTTTCGGCTTGCCGGTCGTCCCCGACGTGTAGGAGAGGTGGGCGATGGCGTCGGCCCGACCTGGATCGGGCGGCGCCGGCAATGCCGCCGCCATCAACTCGGGCAGCGATAGGGCGCCGGGCTGCGGCCCGTCCATGCAGATGAGGTGCCTCACTCCGCCGACCGCCGCGGCCGCCGCCTTCACCGGCGCTTGCATGTCGTGGGTATAGATGATCGTCACCGGACGATGGTCGTCGACGTAATAGGCGAGGTCATCGGCATACTTGACGTTGACCAGGGCAGAGATGGCCCCGAGCCGCCAGATGCCCAGCATGGCAACCAGATAGTCGAGCCCATTGTGGGCAAAGATCAGCACCCGGTCGCCCGGCCTGACACCGATGTCCGCCAGGGCGCCAGCCATCGCCTTCATCGCCGCGACGGCCTCGCCGTAGCTGAGCGTCCGGCCACGATCGACCCAACGGAAGGCAATGCGGTCGGGAATGCGCCGGGCGCTCTGTTCGAGAAGGTGGTGCATCAGCATGAGGACGGGACCGATCGGCAGGGTTGATGCCCGCATGATCGGGCCGGCGACGGCCGAGCGGAATGGGCTCGGACCGATATCCGCTATTGGCCGGCCCTATGCCGCATCGCCGGCACCCGTCATCGTCGCCTCTCAGGCACAGCCGGCGGCCGTTCACATCAGCGGCTTGATGCCGTCCTTCTCCGCCTGAACGAAGCGCGCCGTCAGGCTGCCGTCCGCCGCCTTCAAGGCAAAGACGCGCGTCGCGGCACCGGGCTTCAACAGGCTGCGGTCGCCGACAATGAACTGCACGACGCGCGCCTCCGGCCCGACCAGGATGGTCTGCTCGCCGTCCTGGTACTTCAGGTGCAGCGTCCCGTCGCCGGTAGACGCCGTCACTTCGGCGACCGTGGCATTGGTCATCGTCTGGTTGGGCGGGCCCATCGGCCGGTGGCCCTCGCCGACACCGCGCTGGCTGGGGGCGAAGATGTGGACTTCGAGCGCGTGCAATTTGCCATCCGCCCCCTTCAGCGCCGCCGAGCCGACGTAGTCGCCTGCCTTGATGTCGGCGAGCGTGCGGTCGACCACCGCGCCGACGGGGACCTCGTCCGGGACCGTCACGGCGACGGTGCGTCCGTCGGTCGCGGCGACGGTCAGCAGCTTGCCGTCGAAACTGTCGATCGTGCCGGCGATGCTGACCGACGGCGCCGACGATTGCGCTGCAGCCGGCACCGCCATGCCCAGACAGACCGCGAAAACCACAAGACATGATCGGTACATGCGAAACTCCCTTCGCGCTGCCTCTGCTCCCGAACCCGAGCCGCGCCTTGTGAGTAACTATCGGCGCTCGGCGTCCCGGCAAGAGGCGTAGCTGCGATACCGCCCGGATCGCGAAGTCGGCCTTGCCGCCAAGGCGCCCTGGGGCGGTTGGCCGGCGGCCGGATGCTATCGCCCTGGCACGCAGCGTCAATGAAGCTGTGAAGCTGTAGCGGCGCAGCATCCATCAACTGCGATCCGATTCAGATCGTGCTCGCTCATTCCGTCCGCGTGCCGAGCAAGTCGATGCCCAACGGCTCGCCGGCAGCGGTCAGCAGCCGGTTGTCGACGTCCGGCTCCTGCACCGGCGGCGCCGAGGATTCCCGCTCGACCAACTCGCAGGCGAACAGATGCGGCTTGCCGATCTTGGGCATGTCCCGCTGTCCGAGCAGCGCCGATATCGCGGCTTCGGCGATCAGCGACATCGGCTGGATGACGGTCGTCAGCCGGGGCGTCGTGAGATTGGACAACGGAATGCCGTCGAAACCGACGACCGACAGACCGGCGGGAACCGGAATGCCGAGATCGTTCGCCGCGCGCAGACAGCCGATGGCCTGCTGATCGGAACTGGCGAAGATCGCCGTCGGGCGCTCCGCCCTCGGCCGGGCCAGAAGATAGGTTCCGGCAGCACGCCCGCTCTCGTAGTCGAACGCGGCCCCGACGACGAGCGGAGCGATGTCCGGGTCCTGCTGCCGGTCGCCGAGCGTCCCCACCACGTCGAGGTAGCCTCTCAGCCGATCCTGGGCGGACGCCGATCCGGCTGGGCCGGCAATGCATGCGATGCGGCGATGGCCGAGCCGGACGAGATAGTCGACGGCATTGCGTGCGCCGCCGCGGTGATCGGCAGCCACGCCCGGGACATTGTCGACCAGCCTGTCGACGGCGACGAGCGGCAACCCCTTGGGCGCCTTGATGGTATGAAGGCCCGTACTCGGAACGATGATGATGCCGTCGACCCGTCGTCCGGCCAATTGCGTCAGCCGGTCGGCCTCGCGTGCGGCATCGTCGAACGACGTCATGAAGATGACGTTGTGGCCATGCGCCGTTGCCGCCCGTTCGGCACTCTGCACCAGTTCGGCAAAAAACGGGTTGGTCAGGTCGGGAATGACGATGCCGATCAGCCGGCTGATCTTGCTTCGCATGCTGCGCGCGAACGGGTCCGGCCGATAGCCCAGCTCCTTGATCACCGCCTGGACGCGCGCGCGCACCTCGGCCGTCACCGAAGGATGGTCGTTGATCACCCGGGAGACCGTTCCCACGGCAACTCCGGCGCGCTCGGCCACATCCCTGATCCCGCTCTTCGCCATTGTTCCTGCCGACGGCCTCCGGTCGCATGTGCTGTCTGCGGGCCGGCGAACGCTTGCGGGCTGACACGGCCGCCGACGTTCACCTGATGTTTTGCCATAGTCATAAGTCCGACGAAATCCAAGCCGGACCTGCCGATGCGGCCGTCGCCCTCCCCGGCAGGCCGCAGGAATCGGCCCATCCCAGCGTCGCAGCGGCCGAGAGCCGCCATCGACCACTGCATGCCGCAGCCAAACCTTCGACGATCGCCCGTCCGCCGCGCGTCCATCCCGGCTCGCCGCCGAATTCCGGCACCCGGCCCGGCATCAATAGTCGCGACAAAGAGCCGTTAGCCAGAGCGTCCATATCATAATAACGTCAGCTCTGGAAACGTTTCATTTCTTGTCATATTGTGACGTGGCGCGACAGGCGCCGCCGCCGATACTGTCTATCGCAACCGGATCCAAGCATATGAGCGCCGGGCGAGCGATGTCTCCCGGTCGGTGTCGCGACCGACCGCGTGGAGAAAACCATGCGGCGAGCCCGTGCGCCCCGGCGAATGGCAAACTCCCTGCGATTGACATCATGCCCGATCCCCGCCCGGCGCCGCTGTCCGCCGCTCGTCCGGAGACGCCGGCAGGCTGCCGATGTGCATACCGCGGCAGGTCCAAGTCGACGCGGCAGTTCAGCACACCCAGCCGCCGATCGCCGTCCCGGCCGGAAACCGACAGCACGGTTCCGCCCCGGCCCACCCGGCTGGCTGCGGTGACGCATCCGAAGAATTTGGCCCAAACCCTGATGAACCCGGGTTCGGCGGGACAATGTCGACTCTCCGATCGGTCCGGTCGATCGCGGCGACGCCATGCTCACAGGGGGAGACGCGGCACGGCGGGGATTGCCTTGAATCCGGCACCGGAGTCTGATAATTTCGTCATTGGAAACGTTTCATCGGGCCGGTACATCGGGTCCGGCACAGAAGAACGTCCACCGGGAGGTCCAAAATGACCCAGTTTACACATCGCAGCCCGTCGCTCGTCGGCCTCAGCCGCCGGCAGCTCATTCTGGCGGGCACGGCAGGTTCCTTCGCCCTCATCGCCGGCATTTACCCGACATTGGCCGCCGGAAAGCCCAAGGTCGGCCTGGTGATGAAGTCGCTGGCCAACGAATTCTTCAAGCAGATGCAGGCCGGCGCGGAGAAATATGCCGCCGAGAATGCCGCCAAGTTCGACTTCAAGGCCGTCGGCATGAAGGACGAGCGCGATTTCGCCGCCCAGGTCGACGCGATCGAGAACTTCGTCACCCAGAAATTCGACATCATCGTCGTCGCTCCGGCCGACTCCAAGGCCATGGTGACGCCGCTCGCCAAGGCGGTGAAGGCCGGTGTTGCCGTCATCAATATCGACGTCGAGCTCGACCAGGCGGCCAAGAAAGCCGCCGGCATCGATCTCGCCTTCTTCGGCCCTGACAACCGTGCCGGTGCCAAGCTGGCCGGCGACGCACTCGCCAAGGAACTCGGCGCGGGCGGCAAGGTGGTCATTCTCGAGGGCAACCCGGAAGCCGACAACGGCCAGCAGCGCAAGAAGGGCTTCGAGGATGCGGTCGCGGCCGGCAAGCTGCAGCTGCTCGATTCGAAGACGGCGCATTGGGAGACCGAGGAAGCCAACACGCTGATGACCAACTTCCTCACCAAGTATCAGGACATCCAGGGCGTCATGGCGGCCAACGACTCGATGGCGCTCGGCGTCGTCAAGGCGCTCGATGCCGCCGGCAAGAGCGGCAAGATCAAGGTGGTCGGCTTCGACAACATCCCGGCCGTTCAGCCGCTGATCAAGCAAGGCAAGATGCTGGCGACCATCGAGCAGTACGGCGCGCAAATGGCCGCCATGGGCATCGACTACGGACTGCGCCAGTTGGCCGGCGAGAAGTTCACCGGCTGGGTGAAGACCGACATCAAGCTGATCATGGCCAAGGACCTGTGAACTGTCCTGTGGCATCCTGAGCGACGGGGCGCCGGCAGCCTATGCCGGCGTTCCCGTTGCCTGGGACGTCCTGTGACATTTGTCGTCCCTGGGCATCCAAGCCTTTCCATCCCCGGGGCTTGCGGTTCTTTTGTCATCCCCGGGCTTGTCCCGGGGATGACAAAAGAACCGCAAGCCCCGGGGATGACAAAGGC
>JARLIU010000258.1 GCA_031291595.1 Ancalomicrobiaceae bacterium
GACGAGGACGACGAGGTCTACCGCACCCAGAACGAGAAATATGCCGCGATCCTGGCCGAGGTCGAGCGCGCCAATGCGCGGCTGCAGCCGGTGCTGGTGGGCACCGCCTCGATCGAAAAATCCGAGGTGCTCGCCGAGTACCTGAAAAAGCACGGTTACAAGCAGATCGATTTCGGCAACGAAAACGCGATGGAGAAGCTTTACGCCGCGGCCCGCGCCGGCAAGCCGGCGAAGCTGTTCGCGGTATTGAACCCGCGCTTCCACGAACAGGAAGCCTATATCGTTGCCGAGGCCGGCGTGCCCGGCGCGATCACGATCGCGACCAACATGGCCGGCCGCGGCACCGACATCAAGCTCGGCGGCTCGCTCGAAATGCGTCTCCTGCACGAGACCGCCGGCATCACCGACGAGGCCGAGAAGGCCGCGAAGATCGAACGCATCAAGGCCGACGTCGAGCGCTTCCGCGACATCGTGCTGAAGGCCGAGGATGTGGTCGAGGTCGAGCCCGCCAAGGGGTCGAAGCCTGCCAAGACCGTGACCCGGCCGGGCGGCCTCTACATCATCGGCTCCGAGCGCCACGAATCGCGGCGCATCGACAACCAGCTGCGCGGCCGATCCGGACGCCAGGGCGACCCCGGACGCTCGAAATTCTTCCTGTCGCTGGAAGACGATCTGATGCGGATTTTCGGCTCCGACCGGCTCGATTCCATGCTGACGCGGCTCGGCCTGAAGGATGGCGAGGCCATCATCCATCCCTGGATCAACAAGGCGCTGGAAAAGGCGCAGCAGAAGGTCGAGGCCCGCAACTTCGACATCCGCAAGAACCTGCTGAAATTCGACAACGTCCAGAACGACCAGCGCAAGGTGATCTTCGACCAGCGCGTCGATCTGATGAAGGACGATAGCGTCGCCGAAACCGTCGCCGACATGCGCCGCGCCTTTGTCGAGGACGTCGTCACCAAGCATGTGCCCGAACACGCTTATGCCGAACAGTGGCACGTCGCCGAGCTGAAGGAAGAGCTGAAGCGTGTGCTCGACGTCGACCTGCCGGTCGATCAATGGGCCAAGGAAGAAGGCATCGCCGACGAGGAATTGCTGTCGCGTATCGAGAGCCGCGTCGACGAACACATGGCGGCGAAGGTGGCGCAGTGGGGTCCCGACGTGATGCGTTACGTCGAAAAGACCATCCTGCTGCAGACCCTCGATCATCTGTGGCGCGAGCATCTGGTGATGCTGGATCATCTGCGGCAGGTGATCGGCCTGCGCGGCTACGGCCAGCGCGATCCGCTGCAGGAGTACAAGTCCGAGGCATTCAGCCTGTTCGAGGCCATGATCGCGCATCTGCGCGAGGCGGTGACGGCGCAGCTGATGCGCGTCGAAATCGTGCCGCCGGAAGATCGGCAGCCGGTATTGCCGGCCATGGAAGCGCACAAGCTCGATCCGACCACGGGCGAGGACGAGATGGCGTTTGCCAATGCTTCGCTGGTGCCCGCGGCCACCGCCGACCGCGATCCCAAAAATCCGGCAAGCTGGGGCAAGATTGGCCGCAACGAGGATTGTCCCTGCGGCTCGGGCAGGAAGTACAAGCACTGCCACGGCAAATATGCCTGAAGCAGGCGGTCCGCGCCGGCAAGGTCGAACGTGAATCGGAAACGGGACGCCGTTTCATGACGTCTGCCCGGTAACAATACCGTTTCCATGCTCGGCCCGGAGCGAGATGAAAACGCTGCGGGCGTAGAGTTCGAGGCAGCCTTCCTACCCGAAAACCACCTCGTGCCGCATCACGAACGGCGCAAGCAGCGTGTGCACCTCGTTCGCAATCGCCTCGCGTTGATCCTCCGGCACTCGCTGCAGCGTGACGGTCGCGATGCTGCCGTGGCTGCCGTGCGCGCCGACCTTCACGCTGCAATCGATGCCGCGATCACGAAGCGGCGCCAGGATAGTGGTGAAGACGCGCCTTGCGGCGTCCCAGCGCAGTTGCGGCTTGAACACCTTGCCGACGCCGGTCAGCGGCATCGGATCGATCGGGACGATCTGTACCGGAGCGGCGGCCCGCTCGGGCGTGCGCTCGCGCACCCATGCCTCGAGTTCACCGGGCTGCACGCTCGCGCCCGGCTTCAATTGCACATAGCCGATCGGCAGTTCGCCCGCATAGGCGTCGGGCTGGCCGACCACGGCGGCAAATCCCACGGCGGGATGCTGGAACATGATGTCCTCGATGGGGCCGGGGTCGATGTTGTGACCGCCGCGGATCACGAGGTCCTTGGCGCGGCCGGTGATCCAGAGATAGCCGTCGGCATCGAGGCGGCCGAGATCACCGGAATTGACCCAATGGCCGTCGACGAAGGCGCCCACATTGTGCGCTTCGTTGAGATAGCCGCCGAACACGCCGGGCCCGGCCATGGTGACGACGCCGATCTCGTCGGTGGCGCAGTCGCGCTCGAAGCGGCCATCGGCGTCGAGCTTGACGATGCGAACCCGGCTGTAGGGCACCGGCAGGCCGGCAGAGCCTATCCGGATCGGACGATCCGGATAGGCAATGGTATGGACGCTCGAGGTTTCCGTCATGCCGTAGACCTCGAGCACCGGCAGCTTGAACTTGTCCTGGATCGCCTTGCCCACCGCCACAGGGATCGCCGATCCGCCGGCGGCGGCGCATTGCAGGCTCGAGATGTCGGCGTTGCCGGGCGGGATGCCGAGCGCCGCCGCCAAGACCGTCGGCACGCCGGACAGCGCGTGCGGCCTGAAGCGTTCGACCAGGCCCCAGATGTTCTTGACCGAGGCTGGATTGCGCCATCCCGAAGGCGACAGCACGACCAGGCAGCCGCCGCCCGCCAGCGTGGCGAGCGCCTGCGTCAGCGAGCCGCCGACATGGAACAGCGGCATGCCGAACAACAGATTGATCCCGGGCTCCGACTTGAGCACGAGGTTGATGACCCAGGCCTGGTAGACCTGGTTGGCGTGAGTGTGGCGCACGAGTTTCGGCGTGCCGGTGGTGCCGCCGGTGTGAAAATACGCGGCGATGTCGCCGCCCGAGATTTTGCGGCCGCTCACCAGCCGGTCGGACGGCTGCGTCTCGATCAATTTGGCGAACGAGTGAATGCCGCTTGCGGGATCGCCGGGACCGACCTGCACGATCGCCTTCAGGTGCTTGAGATGTTTGCGCACCTGCTCGACCTTCTGCCAGATGTCGGTGCCCGGCATCGGTCCAAGCGCCACCAGCACCGTCGTGCCCGCGGCTTCCAGGATTTCCGCAATCTGATGCGGCTCCAATAGCGGGTTGACCGGATTGGCGATGCCGGCGGCTTCGGCGCCGAACAGCGTGATGAACGCTTCCGGCAACAGCGGCAACATGAAGCTCACGACATCGTCTTTGCGGACGCCGAGCGCATGGAACATGTTGGCGGCCTGCGTCAGCCGCGCGAAGAAGTCGCGGTGGGTGATGACGAGCGGCGTATCGGCCGGGTCGGCGTTGGGCAGGAACTGGATCGCGGGTGCATCGGGATTGTGGGACGCGCCGAGCCTGATCGCATCATAGGTGCTCGCCGCCGCGATGCGGTCGAGATAGGGAATTTGTTCGAAGGCGCGGACGTCGGCGTCCGTGGCCAGATTCGGATATTCGCTGCCGATCGCGCGATCGAGCAGGTGAATGCCTGCCATGGTTTTTTGCTCCTCCCGGTGATCC
>JARLIU010000039.1 GCA_031291595.1 Ancalomicrobiaceae bacterium
CCTTTTGCGGTGGTGGTGCTGAAGGCCTTCATGGAGGATTCGCCCAAGGAGTTGTTCGAGGCCGCCCGCGTCGACGGCTGCAACGCCTGGCAGACCTACTGGCACGTCGCGCTGCCGCTGATCCGCCCAGCCCTGGTGTTCGTCGGCATCTGGCAGTTCATCGTCACCTGGAACGAGTTCTTCCTGGCGCTGATCATCCTGACGCGCAACGAGGTCAAGACGCTGACCATCGTACCGATGCAGTATTCCGGCCTCTACATGGCCAATCCCGGCGCCCTGTTTGCGGTGCTGACCCTGATCGCCCTGCCGCTGATCCTCCTCTACGTGGTCGTGCAGCGCGCCTTCGTCCGCGGCCTGCTCGCCGGCGCGGTGAAAGGATAACCGAGAGATGAAACTGATCGGCATCGATATCGGCACGTCGTCGGTCAAGGCGGTGCGGCTGGCGGCGGGCGACAAGGCGATTGTCGAGGCGGCGGTGTCCAAACCCTATGCCGCCGACGGTCAACCGACGCGCGATCCCAAGGTCTGGGCCCGGCTGGCCGAGGCGGCGCTTGTGGACCTCAGCCAAGGCCATGCGATCGCCGCCATCGGCTTCACCGGACAGATGCATTCCCTCGTCGCGGTCGGTCCTTCGGGCGATCTCGCGGCACCAGTGAAGCTGTGGCTCGACATGGACGGCGCGGCCGACCTCACCGCTTTCGTCGCCGCCTATCCGGGCGATTTCGCCGCCGAGACCGGCAATATCCCGTTGCCCGACTTCACCTTGGCCAAATGGCTGTGGGCGAAGCGGCAGGTCCCCGATCTGGCCGATCGCCTGGCACGGCTCTATTGCGCCAAGGATTACGTCCGCGCCGCGCTCGATCCGTCGGCGCCCTTCGCCATCGACCGCAACGAGGCGACCGGCATGCAGGTCTACGATCCCTTTGCCGATCGATGGCACGCGGCCATCCTCGACGCGGCCGGGCTGCCCGTCGCTGCGCTGCCGTCTCTCTCCCGCGGCAGTGCGGCGGCGGGTCAGTGGCACGGCATTCCGCTCATCATCGGCGTTGGCGACCAGGCCGCGGCGGCCCGCGCCATCGGCGCGCTGTCGCCGGGCGTGGTGTCGCTGTCGCTCGGGACGTCCGGGGTTCTGTCGTTTCCGCTGGCAAAGGCCGATCTGCCGGCAGTCTGGGATGGCGCCTTCCATCTGTTTCCGAGCGGCTTCGACGACAACTACCAGGTGATCGGCACCGTGCCGGCCTTCGGCCCGACGTTGCGCTGGCTGCAGGGTCTCATCGGCCGCTCGGCGGCGGAATTGGACGCGCTCGCCGCCGCGCTGCCGGTCGGCGAGGGACGGGCGCAGTTCCTGCCCTATCTGTCCGGCTCCGGCGCGCCGCATCCAGATCATGGGCTCGATGGTCGGTTGTACGGCCTCGACGTCAGCGCTGGACCGGCCGAACTCGTCCGCGCCGTCTACGATGGCCTCGCCCAGGAACTTGCGGCCATCGTCGGCGAGGCGGCCGCCGTCGGCGCGCCCACCCGCCGGGTGATCCTGTCGGGCGGCGCCACCCGCCTGCCGGCGCTGGTTGCAGCGCTCGTCGCCTTCCTGCCGGCCGGATGCCGGTTGGTCGACGCCGCCGAGGCGAGCGCGGTCGGTGCGGCCCTGGCGGCGCTCGACCATCTGGCGCCCGGCAATGGCCTCAGCCTCGGCACGGCGGAAATGCCCGCCGCGGCGCCGCGTCCCGTTCGCGACGACTGGCGAAGCCTGCGCGCGGCGGCCCTGGCTGAAACCCGTTTTCATGGAAAGGGCTGACGAGGATGTCGAAGCTCGAGCTCAGGGCGGTGTCCAAGCGCTTCGGCGCGGTCGAGGTCATTTCGCCGCTCGACCTGGTGGTCGCTCACGGCGAATTCTGCGCGCTGGTCGGCCCGTCGGGTTGCGGCAAGTCGACGCTTCTGAGGATCATCGCCGGGCTGGAGCCGCCCAGCTCCGGCCAGGTGCTGATCGACGACGAGGACGTCACCGGGCAGGAGCCGCCCGATCGCGGCATCGCCATGGTGTTCCAGTCCTACGCGCTCTACCCGCACATGAAGGTGCACGAGAACGTCGGGTTCGGCCTGCGGATCGCCCGGCGTGCCGCCGACGAGATCAAGGCCAAGGTGGCGGCTGCAGCCCAGAAGCTGCGGCTCGACGCTCTCTTGGACCGCATGCCGCGCGAATTGTCCGGCGGTCAGCGCCAGCGCGTGGCGATCGGCCGCGCCATCACCCGCGACCCCCGGATCTTCCTGCTCGACGAGCCGCTTTCGAACCTCGATGCCGCGCTCAGGGGCGGCATGCGGGTCGAGATCGCCCGGTTGAGGCAAAGCCTTGGCGCAACGATGGTCTACGTGACGCACGATCAGGTCGAGGCGATGACGCTGGCCGACCGCATCGTGGTGATGAACAAGGGATGCATCGAGCAGATCGGTGCGCCGATGGAGCTGTACCATCATCCGGTCAACCGTTTCGTCGCCTCGTTCATCGGCTCGCCGTCGATGAACTTCTTCGAGGCCGACGTGCGCGACGGTAGCGGCAGCGACCTTGTGCTCCGCCTTGCCGACGGGTCGGATATCGTCGTTAGCCGCAGTGCCAGCCCCCTGACCGCCGGGCGGGTGACGCTCGGCATCCGTCCCGAACACGTCGAATTCGGCGCGACTGGCGACACCGGCAACTCGATGCCCGGCGTCGTCCAAGTGGTCGAGCGGCTCGGTTGCGACACGCTGCTGCACATCGATGCCGCCGGCAGACCGCTGGTGATGCGGCAGCCACGCGATCTTGCCGACATCCATGCCGGCGAGCGCGTGACCTGCCACTTCCCGGCCGCGGCCTGCCACGTCTTCTTGAACTGACCGGGTTTCCCCACTCGGCATCGCAGCGAACCGCCATCTGCGCCGAGACGGGCCGGCGGATGCGCCCGCTCGCCCAAAAAAAAGGAGTGATACATGGATCGACCTGACGCCTTCAGCGACATGGCCGCGCTGTCGGAGCAATCGACGGCATGGCTGTTCGACGCCGCTCTGCCGTTGTGGTGGTGCCATGGCATCGATCGGGTCAACGGCGGCTTCCACGAGGTGCTCGGCCTTGATGGCCGGATCATCCCGACTGAGCGGCGGGTGCGCGTGACGGCCCGGCAGATCTTCGCCTTCGCGCTGGCCGGCAAGCTCGGCTGGCACGGCGACTGGCGCGGTGCGGTCGACGATGGTCTCGCCTATTTCTTCAGGGCCTGCGTGCTGCCGAGCGGCGCGGTGCGCAAGCTGACCAACGCCGACGGCAGCCCGAAGGACGATACGTTCTGCCTCTATGACCAGGCCTTCGCGCTGTTCGCCTTGGCGGAGGCGGCTTCGATGCTCAACGACCGGGCCCCGGTCGAAGCCGCCGCAGTCAAGCTGCGCGATCTGCTGATCGACCGCTACAAGAACCCGGTCGCCGGCTTCGAGGAAGCCAATCCCCGCTCGCTGCCGCTGAAGGCCAATCCGCACATGCACCTGTTCGAGGCATGCCTGGCGTGGGAGGAGGTCGGGGGCGATGCCACCTGGAGCCGGCTCGCTGACGAGATCGCCGAATTGTGCCTGTCGCGGCTGATCGATCGCCGCACGGGCTGGCTCAAGGAGTATTTCGACGGCGACTGGATCGTCATGGCCGGAGATCCCGGCCGCATCTGCGAGCCGGGCCACCAGTTCGAATGGTCATGGCTGCTGACGCGCTGGGGCACCGCGCGCCGCCGCCCCGAGGCCATCGCCGCCGCCCGCACGCTGACGGCGCTGGCCGAAGCCCATGGCATCAACCGGCGCGAGCAGATGGCCATCATGGAGATCACCGACGACGGGCGCATCAACGACGGTACGGCGCGGCTGTGGTCGCAGACCGAACGGCTGAAGAGTAACCTCGCGCTCGCCGATGTCGCAGCGGATGCAGCCGAGCGTGACCGCTACCTCGCGACGGCGGTGACGGCCGGGCGGGCGCTCCTGCGCTTTCTCGACGTCGAGACGCCCGGCCTGTGGCGCGACCGCATGCAGCCGGACGGATGCTTCGACATCGAGCCGGCGCCGGCCTCCAGCTTCTACCACATCATCTACGCCATCGATCAGCTCCGCGGCTTCGTCGCGGCGTGTCCGACCTCGGCGTTTGCCCCCTGACTATTCCAGGAATGGCGCGATCAGGGCGCCCTGGTGTTCGGGCCCACGGTTGAGCCCCGCCGGCAGCCGCAGCGCCGACTTGGCGCCGAGGTCGCGCTCGATCACCGCGCCGTAGCTGCCGAACTGCTTGATGAGGCGGGTCTGCCAATCCACCGCGAGGCCCTCGGCGGTGAAGGGCACCGGCATTGCCGCGACGCCGCCGACCGTCCAGTCGGTCGACGGGCGATCGCCGGCCTCAAGCGTATAGACGGTCCAGGCAACGATCGAGGCCCACACGCCGTCGTTGCTGCCGGTCGTCGCCATGATCGGATAGGCGACGAGCGCATCGGGCAAAATGGTGCTCTTCAGACTGTTGACGCCGCCTTCGAGCGCCTGCATGGCGAGCCAGGTGCGCTCGCCGGCCAGCGCGTGGCAGGCCTGGACGTTGTAGGCGTCGAGCATTTCGCCGTCTTCGGTATAGGGGTGCGGCAGCCAGGATCGTTTGCTGGCGCCGTAGTAGGCGGCGACGACGCGTTCGGCAGTCGAGCCGGCGGCAACGCAGATGCCCTTGTTGCCATCGAGATCGGCAAGGCCGCGGGCGGCGTCGGATGCCGGCAACATGACATTGATGCTTTCGACGAAGATCGCCGGGCCGGGAACCACCTTGCCGGTCATGGCCGTGGCATGCATCTCGGTCGCGGTCAGAAAGGCGATGTCGTCGTCGCCGTTGGTCAGCGCCTCGACGTCTTCGCCCCCTTCGTAGGAATGGAAGGCAATCTTGTCGGGCGAGCCGAGCACCGCATCCGCCACTGCCCGGCAGAGATCGACGGCCAAGCCGTGCCAAGGCGTGGTTGTCGGCTCTTGACCGGCGGAATCGGCCACGGCGGCCTCCGCCTCGCCGACATCGTTGGCGATGCCGGGCCGCTCGTAACTGCCGCAGTGGACGACGCCGCGGCTGCGGACCCGGTCGAGCACCGGGCCGGCATCGGCCGAAGACAGTGTCAGGATCAGGGCAAGGATGGACAAGACGGCAAGGCGAAATTCGGACTGCATGTCAGTTCCAGATGAATGGCGGACGTGACGTTCAAGACTTCATCGAATTCATCGTCGTCGTCGTCGCGAGCGAAGCGATCCAGTCAATTTACTCAGCTTTCTGGATTGCTTCGCTTCGCTCGCGATGCCGCAGGTGGGTCGTTGTTCGATCCGAAGAGGCCGGAGATGCGACGCTGCCACACCCGGATGGACGCCGCATCGAAGTTGCGGCGTCCGCCTTTGGCGAAGCGAGACCGGCCGGGAGGCCGCTATCACTCAGTTCCGGTCCGGCAGCGTGCCGGGCAGCCCGTTGAACTTGGCGACCGGCACCTGCGCGCCGACCGTCGTGGCCTCTGGGATCACAGTGGCGATCGACTGCAGCTGGTTCTCGGGCGTGATGCCGATCACCTTGCAGGCATTGGTGCCGTAGTGCGGCAGGCTGTCGACCACACTCTCGGGCGTGACGGCGAAGCTCGCCGGCAACGGTTCGGCATCGCCCGCCAGCCGCTTCGGCGAGAAGCCGGACAACAGGCTGTCGGTGATCGGCGACGGCGTGTCGCGCGGCCCCAGGTACTTCTGTTCGAAGCCGGCCGGGCCGAACCTGTTGAATTCCGGCGAATTGCCCTGCTTCAACGCCTCGGCCTCGTCCGGGAGCGAGGAAAGCGCCGGGGTGTTGAAGATGGCGTTGATCGTCTCGATGACGGAGTTGTGGTCGCCCTCGGCATGCGCCACGACGTGGGTGCGGGCATAGGGCGAAATCAGCGTCAGCGGAATGCGCACGCCGCGGGCGATCGGCAGCCCGTCCGGGCCGTAGGACAGGATGCGCGGCGACACGTGGTCGTAGTAGCCGTCCGATTCGTCGTAGGTGATGACGATCGCACTTTGCGACCACAGGGTCGGATTCTGCGCGACGGCGTTGACGATCTTGGCCATCGTCGATTCGGTGATCTGGTGATCGGTATAGCCGGGGTGATCGTCGTCGCCGTTCTTGGCGAGCGCCACCTTGTCGACCTCGTCTTTCGTCAGATCCGGGTTCGAGCCGACGAAGGTGCGCATGCCAAGCTGGTTTTGGAAGCCGCCGCGGATATAGAACACGCCGCCGTCCGGCAGGGTGTTCTTGGCGGTATCGGTGAAGAAGTCGGTGAGGCTGCGCATGTTGCCGGCCGCGGCCGGCGTATTGGCGAGATAGCCGAAGTAGGCTGGGCCGTTGTGGTGCAGCACGTAGCCGGCGTGCGACGGCGTGCCGTTGCCGGTGTAGAGCTTGCCCGAAGCCGGAGCGGCGATGCCGGGAGCGTCGGTCGATTCGAGGCCGTAGCCTTCCTGGTACCAGCGCCAGTTGACCGGCATGTGATTGAGGCCGGCGATATAGGCCATGTCCTTCTGGATGTCGGCGAGGTCCGACTTGTTGGGGCTCAGGTTGCCGGAAAGCACGTCGTTGACCGACTTGCCCATCAAGGTCAGCGGCACCGTGGCATAGGTCTGGTTGATGACGACGTCGGCGTCGGGCCTGGAGTCCGACGGGCTCGACGGCGCTCGTGCTTCGCCAGTGGTCGCGTCGAACTGCGAAGAATAGAACGGCTGCGGGTCGTTATAGACCGGAACGCCAAGCGTGCTGCCGGCCTTGTACGGCACGCCCTTGAACACGCCTTCGGAGATGGTGCCGGCCGGATAGGCGGTCGGCTTGTCGGTGTCGTTGCCGTTCGGGCCATGCTTGACCCACTGGGTCTCGCCGGCCTGGCCGGCGATCATGGCGATCGCATTGGGCGTCGACGGCGTATCCTCGGTGGCGTAGATATTGTCGAACAAGACGAAGTGGCTCGCCCAGTTCCAGGCGAACGGCGTCGTCTCGCAGTCCGTGTAGCTCATCACCAGGCGTGAATACTGCACCGACTGGGCGATGGCCTTCGGTGCATTGGCCGCCGCCGGTTTCGAATGGCGGTTGTATTCGTCCTGGGCGAAGTGGTCCATCTTGGCGACGCCGTCGCTGCCGACGTCGATCTTGTAGGCGAGGCCAGACCACAGCGTCGGCTTGCCGTTGATGGTGACGAAATTGCCGTGGCTGTGGTCGACGCTGTCGACCGCCGTCGCGCCCTGTTTCAGCCCGACGCGGAACGGCTGCAGCGTAAAGCTGACGCCATCGGGCTCGTCGGTCACCTGCTGGGTGAAGCCCGGCGTCGCTTCGGGGGCGCGAACCTTGTCGACGCCGTTCTGGTAACCGTCGGAGTAGATGCCGTTGGCGCCCGGGAAAGTGCCGAACTCGTTGTCGAACGAGCGGTTCTCGTTGAAGATCACGAAGACGTATTTGATCTTCTTGCGCAACAGCTCGGTCAGCTGCTCGCTCGACAGTTGCGGCTCGCTGGCTGGATCGATGTAGTATTTGGCAAGCTCGCCGTTGGGGTTGGGCTGCGGCGTTACGCCGGTCAGACCTGTGGCGCCCGCCGGACCTGCCACAAGCAGTTGGGCCGCCACGGCAATGGTCATGAAACTGGTGCTAGTGCGCATGCTATGCGTCCAGGCTTTGATCGCCGATGTCATGACGCAACCTCCGCAAGCTCTGTCAGGGTGGACGGGTTCTGGTTAGATCCCTGACCACGCCCTGTCGAGTTCATAGTTCTGTCGTGTTATGTTGTTGTAAGCTATCGATATTTGGGCCGGATGCCGCGCCGGAGCCATCGGGGGACCACGCGCCCGGCTAGCGTGGCGTTCGGCGGTGGCCAGCCCGGTGCCGCACCCAACTTTGGTCCGACCCGGAGCGCGCCGGTTTTCAACTAATCGTGAAACGGTCGAAGGCCGGCATGATCGCAGCCGGACAGGCCGGCCGCATCGATGCGGCCGGCGCTACTTGTCGATGGCGCAGGAATGATCCTGCACGTCCTCGCCGCCGGCAGACCAGGCGCCTGCGGCGGGCGCGACATCCGACAGCACCAGGAAGCCGGGTCCTTCGGCGAAATCGGTTCCGACCACCACGAGATTGCGGCTCGCCATCTCGTGCGCCGGATCGGCGAGGGTTGCAGCGAGCGCGATGAAGGGATTGAACGTGCCGAGTGCCGCGCCGTCGACACGGATCGCCGCGAAACGATGGCCGGCGATCGGCTCGGCGAGCGGCTGCCATTGGCGGCCGACCGTGGCCGCCGCAGCCTTCAGCGCATCGCGCGCCTCGGCGCTCAGGCAGTCGATATGGATGTGCAACTGGTTCTGCGACCTGGCAGCCTGGGCATTCACCGCGAGACTGACGCTGTCTCGGCCAAGCGGATGCGGCAGCCGGGCGTCGACCGCGCTCCGCTCCGCCCAGGCGGCGGCCAGAAAGTTCGGCGTCGCGGGATCGAGCAGGGCAGGGCTTTCGATGCCGGTGATCTTGTCGGTCGGGATGAGCAGATATTGCGCGACGCCGCGCTGGTCCTTCAGCAGCGCATAATGGCCGGCCGTGTCGACCTTGGCGCAGGGCGCAGTGGCGACCACGCAGGTGTTGACGATCCGCCACAGCGCATCCGCATCGGCGGACGCCGGACCGGCCGAGCCGAGAAACAATACCGGGCAAAGCAGGAGTATCCGATTGAAACCGCTCATGCCGTCCCTCGAAAACGCTTTGCCGGCATGCCGGTCGACACGGTGCGTACCGGCGCGCAACGCTCGGGCGAGAGCATCGTCACGCCGCGCCAAAGCCCGACGATGCTCCGAGCATGCGACGTTATTGCCATCGCCTCCCGGAAAGTCACCGACTTTTCGGCATCCGCCCAAGCTCGGGCCGCGCCAAGATAGACTGCCGGTCCGGTCACGCCAAGTGCGGGCGACGGTTCAGGCGGCGAGGCCGCCGAGGTCGATCTCGGTCACGTGCCAGCGACCGAGATTGGCGGTGTAGAGCCTGTCGCCCTTGAAGGCGATGTTGGTCGGATGGGCAAGGAGCGTCGCCTCCTCGTCCTCGATGACGATCTCCAGCGCTCGCTCGGGCCGCCAACGGTAGATGCGGCTCGGCTCGTAGCAGGAGATGAACAGCGACCCGTCGGCGGCAAACGCCAACCCGTCCGGCACGGTCAGAACCTGATCGACCGCCACGCGCTTCGGTCCGGCACTGCCGTCGCCGGCGATCGGCACGAAGCTGACGCAGCGCCCCTGGCTTTCCACCACATAGAGGCCCGACCGGTCGGGAGCCATCGCCATGCCGTTGGCGAAGGCGAAAGCCTCGCGGCTCCACGGGCCGCCTTCGCCGGTCGCCAGATCGTAGCGGTAGACGCCACCATTGCGGCCGGCGCTGTCGGAGACGTAGAGCCAGCCGCCGATCTCGTCGACGATCGGATAGTTCGGCACTTCGATGCCCGAACTGGCGAACCTGACGAAGGTGCCGGTCGCCGCCGCATAACGGAAGATCGCGGAATGCTTGAGATCGCAGGCAAAACAGTTGCCGGCGCGGTCGAAGGCGATGCCGAGCAGGAAGCCGGAGCTGGTCGCCAGTCGCTCGATCGAGCTGCCATCGGCCGACAGCCGCACCAGGTCGCCGGTCTCCGTGCCGCACCAGATGCTGCCGTCGGCGTGAACGGCAACGCCCTCGGGATGGGCGAGGCGCGGCTCCGAAAAGATGCCGTCGAAGAACACGCGGGCGGCTGAAATCGGCAGCAGGGTCGTCATCGGGACACCTCGGAGCGGCGGGAGAGGCAGCGCTCGACGGCGAGCCGGTCGAGCCGCAAGATGTCATCGGTGAGCGCGGCGCGGTCGCGGGCCTCGACGAATTCCAGCCGGCCGAGGCCGAGCGGATCGATCCGCTGGCGCAGCACGGCGAGCACCGTCGCATCGGGCAGCGGAACATCGCGGCAATCGGCGGCAAAGCGGACCGGAAAGCCGGTAGCCTCGCGGATCTCGTCGCGCGTCACGCCCGGCATGATCTCGGCAACGACCAACTGCCGCTCCTCTGGATCGAGCCGGAACACGCAGAGATTGGTGAAGACCAGCGCCCGGCCGGTACGATAGCCGCGAGGGGCACGCTCGGCCTCGGTGAGCAGGCCGCGGGCGGAACTGGCGATCTCGACCGCCTCGACCACCGACAGCCGGGAGTGCCGCGGCACATAGAGCAGATAATCCCGGTGCATGTTGGCGACGTCGGCCATGCCGCCCTGTCCGGGCAGGCGGATGCTGCCGCCGGAAGGTTTGCGGATGGCGAGCGTATTGACGCGGCCGTGGCGGTCGACCTTGGCGGCGGCGACGATTTCGTGGGTGACGGCGCCGGCCTGATAGTAGGTCGAATAGCTGTCGTCGCCGCCAGCGTGCGCAACCGCGGTCTCGGCGTCGAGCGTTTCGATCAGCGACAGGATTAGCGGGCTCGGCGCGACGTCGAGATGGCCTGAGCTCATGGTGGCGAGGATCATGTCGGGCGCATGCGTCGCCTTGGCCAGCCGGTAGGCGACATTGGCGAGCGGCGACACCGCGCCGGCGCTGGCAAAGCAGCCATTGTCGAGTTCGGCCGCAATGCGGACGGCGAGAATTTCGTCGATGCGGATGGGCTCATCGGGAGTGGCGGCCGAAAACGCTCCGGCGGCGACGATGTCGCGCGCGCCCAGTCGCGCCGCATGGCGGGGAAAGGCCGGCACGCCGTCTTCGGCCAGGGCGAGGCCGTCGGCAAGCGACTGAGAACCAGCGGCGAGTACGACAGACAGGAGGTGGTAGTCCGTCACATAGAACGGCAGGCAGGAGGTTGGGTAGGCGCCGCCGGGCACCACGGCGATTGCCGTCACCTGGTTGCGGGTCAGGACCGTCTGGCGCCCGGTACCGGCCAATTCGCCGACCGGCACGATCTCTTCGACGGTGATCAGCACCTGTCTGGCCGCGCCGACCATTGCCAGATCGAGCGCCCGCGCTCCGAGGATCTGCACGTTGCCGGTCGCATCGGCGCGCTGCGCATGTAACACCAGCGTATCGAGGCGCAGTGCGGGGATATGGCCGACCGGTTCGCCGGATACCGGATCGTCGGCGAGGAGCGCGCCGGGGATGCGCGCCAGCATGTCCGAGCCGACGGGGAGCTGGAACGGCAGCGACGGCAGGTTCTGCTGCGCCGCCCTGAGCGCCTGGATCATCGCCAGCGCCGTCCAGTCGTTGACCGGCACCGCGCCGCTCTCGGCGGCGGCGCGGAACCGCGGCGGCAGGCCGAAGATGTCGAGGCTGGAGAAACAGATATCGATCGCGCCGATGCTGCCGGCCTCGATCAGCAGTTCGAGCGGCAACCCGCCTGCCCACGAGGTGTAGCGCAAGCCCTTGAGCCCGCGTCTTGCCAGGGCGCGCAACAGCGCGATCGGCAGCCGGGCAAAATGGTGGCCGCCGACGCCGAACCGATCGCCGTCCGCGACCATCGCGGCCAGCCCGTCGAGATCGGTGACCACCGGCCGGTTGGGTTTGACGAGCGAGACGCCGGGCATGCGTCGAACCTCCCTCAGAGCGCCTCGGCCGACAGCCGGTAGTGCGTCTCGAACGGCGCGTCGGGGGTGAAGTCGAGCGCAGTCGCAACGCCCGAGCGGGCGATCGGGTTGTCGGCGGTGGCGGTCGCCGGACCCAGGCCGAACGGCGAACAAATCGGCTCGATGCCGATGGCCAGGTGCCGTCCGTTCCACGGGAAGGCCGTGCGGCCACGGTTCGACATCCATAGCAGCAGGCTGGGGAAGTGGGCGACATTCCAAGTCAGCATCACCCGGTAGCCCTCGGCGAGATTGACGAGCCTGGCGTGGCCTTCGCTTCCCTCGATCTGCAGCAGCTCCTCGGCATCAAGGCCGAGCGGCAGCGCCGTTGCATCGATCGGCGAGCCGCCGTCGCGCGCCGGCACGGCGGCGAGATCGGTGAATTGGCGGTCGGCGGCGAATACGGCCTTGCCGGGCTCGACGGTGGCCGGATACGTCCGCCCCAGCCGGAACGTGCCGACGTCGAGACGCGCCGCGCCGGCCTCTGCCGGCAGGCGGAACACCGGATGCAGCCCGATCGGCAGCCGGCAGCGGCGCTTGACGGTGATGCGGAACGTCAGATCGACGGCCGCCGCCTGCGGGTCCGGCCGCACTTCGCGTTCGACATAGGCGACGGGACTCGCCGCGGGATAGTCGAGCCGCAACCGCAGCGCCGTCCCGTCGTCGGCGAGCCAGTCCCAGTCATGGTTGGACGAGCGCCCGTGCACCTCCTCGTCGTCGGCCGGCGGTCCGAGGTGCCCGGCCCACTCGCCCGGCCAGCCGTCGGCCGGCACCGAATAGCCGAACGGCACGCACGGCCATTCGCCGCGCAGTCGCTTGAGGATGCCCGGCAATTCCTCGCTGCCGGGCTCGCCCGCCCACGGCGCGACATGCAGCGGCGTCACGGTGCGGCCGTCGTGCAAGCGGAATTCGACGGGGGCCAGCATGGCGCCGAGGCGCTGCACGGCGAGCGTTCCATGCGCCCAGGTGAGGCTGCGTTCGGGATCGCTCATGGTTTGGCCTTCGTCGTCGAGCGCTCGGCGAATTCGCGCACCCGGGCGCGACCGATGTCGCTCATGTAGAGCGGGCCGAGCACCTCGTGCTCCAGCTGAAGCCCGGTCGCCAGATCGCCGCCGGCGGCATGCGCGGTCAGCCGCTTCAACGCTTCGATGGCGGCCGGCGGCTCAGCGGCGATCGCTGCGGCCAGCTCCATGGCGCGGGGGAGGAGCGCCGCGGCATCGACGATCTCGTTGACGAGGCCAGCTGTGACGAACTCTGATGCCGGCACGATGGCGCCGGTCATCAGCAGGAGATTGGCGCGGTTGCGGCCCAATTTGGCGACGCTGCGCTGCGTGCCGCCACCGCCGGGGATGAGCCCGAGCTTGATCTCCGGCAGTCCGAGCTTGGCGTACTGGTTGGCGATGACGATGTCGCAGCACAAGACCAGTTCCATGCCGCCGCCGAGCGCGAAGCCGTTGACCGCCGCGATCACCGGCTTGGCGTTCTCCTCGATCGCCGCGTACATGCGGACGCCGGCGCGCTGGAACGCATCGAACTCCGCCTCGCTCTGCGCGGCGTATTCCTTGATGTCAGCCCCGGCCATGAAGCCGCGGCCCTCGCCGGTGACGACGATTGCCCCGATCGCCGCATCGCCGGACAGGCCCTCGAAAGCTGCGGTGATCTCGGACTGCATGCGCTTGTTCATGGCGTTGAGCTGGTCGGCGCGGCGAAACGTCACCAGTGCGACGCGGCCGATCGTTTCCACGCTGAGTGTTTCGAACCCGGTCATGCTCAGGCCTCATCCACGGTCATGTCGCCGGACGTCTCCAGCTCGGCGATCGCCTCGGCCGAGAAACCGAATTCCTTGAGGATCTCGCGGCCGTGCTGACCGATGAGCGGCGCCGGCCGGTCGATGCTGGCGGGCGTCTCGCTCATCTTGACCGCCGGCGCCACCACCTTCACCGTGCCGCCGCGCGGATGTTCGTACGAGGTGATCATGCCCATATGCGTCACCTGCGGATCCTCCGCCGCGCGACGGATGTCCTTGACTTCGGCGCACCAGATGTCGGCGCTAAGCAGTCGCGCCATCAGGTCCGCACTGGTGAACTTGCGCGTCTCGGCGTTGACCTTGTCGAACACCTCGTCGCGCTGGTCGAACAGCGTCGTCAGGTCGTCGTAGACGGCGAGTTCGGGCGCCTCGAGCACAGTGTAGAGCGTCTTGAACGGGCTCATGGCGATCGAGACATAGCCCTTGTCGGCGGTCTCGTAGATGCCGAACGGCGCCTGCATGCCGGGATGGCCGATGCCGGAATTCGGGCGAACGAAGTCTTCGCCGAGATTGAGCACGGCGACATATTCCTGATTGAGATGGGCGAGCATGCCGGCGAGGAGATTGACCTCGATCTTCTGCCCCTTGCCGGTCTTCTCGCGCCAGTACAGCGCGGAAAGAATGCCGTAGACCATGTTCATCGCGCCGATCTGGTCGGCCAGACCCGCTCCGGCCGGCACCGGCGCCTGATCGCCGCGCCCGGTATTGGCGATCAGTCCGGCCAGCCCCTGGATCAGCATGTCCTGGCCGGGCCGGCCGACATAGGGTCCCTCCTCGCCGTAGCCCGAGCCGGAACAGTAGATGATGCGCGGGTTGACCGCGTTGAAGTCGTCGTAGCCGTAGCCGAGCTTGGCCAGCACGCCCGGGCGAAAATTCTGCACCACGATGTCGGCGGACTTCGCCATCTGCATGATGGCGGCGTGCACCTTGCGGCTCTTCAGATTGAGCGCGATGGAGCGCTTGTTGCGGTTCCAGGCGAGAAAGTTGGGGCTTTCGCTGCCGCCGACCCACTTGGCGAAGAACGTCATGCCGCGAAACATGTCGCCCGATCCGGCACGCTCGATCTTGATGACGTCGGCGCCCATGTCGCCGAGCATCTGCGTGGCAAACGGGCCCTGCAAGAGGTGGCTGAAATCGAGGATGCGGACGCCTTCCAGGGCCTTGTTCATCATGGGTCTCCAGCCACTCAGGCTTGATGCGGGATGAAGCGGGGCAGGGCGGTCAGGCCGCCGTCGACCTTGAGGTCGATGCCCGTGGTGAAGCCGGCCGCGTCGCTGGCGAGATAGACGGCGGCCTCCGCCACCTCTTCCGGCTTGCCGATGCGGCCGATCGGATGCATGCCGACCCAGGACTGCATCAGCCCCGGCCCGAGCTGGGCGATCACCTGCTCGTTCATCGGCGTATTGATGGTTCCCGGCGAGATCGAATTCAGCCGGACATTGTGCGGGCCGAATTCCACCGCCATCTGCCGCGTCATCGAGATGATCGCCCCCTTGGCGCCGGCATAGGCGGTCCAGCCGTCGAGGCCGATATGCGCCTGCGCCGAGGCCATATTGATGATGGAGCCGGCCTGCTGGCGGATCATGATCGGCAGCGCCTGTTTGCAGCCGCGGAACACGCTGGTCAGGTTGACCGCGATCAGCCGATGCCATTGCTCGTCGGTCATCTCGTAGATCGGCATGCCGCCGATGGCGATGGCGGCATTGTTGACCATCACGTCGAGCCGCCCGGTCGCCGATACGGCCGCCGCCACGAGGCCGGCGATATCGGTTTCCACCGACACGTCGCAGTGGCGGAAGTCGGCGTTCGCGCCGGCCTCGCGCAAGCCGGCCGCGGCGGCCTCGCCCTTGTCGTCGGCGATGTCGCCCATCAGCACGCGGGCCCCTTCCGCCGCCATGGCCTTGGCGATGGCGAAGCCGATGCCGTCGGCGGCGCCGGTGATGACTGCGGTCTTTCCGAGCAGGCGCGTCATGTCGGTTCAGTCTCCGTGCGCGCGGCGGCGCTTCAGTTCATCCAGAGCGACGGCGGCGATGATGATCGCTCCGGTGATCACCAGCTGCCATTCGGTCGGAAGACTGAGGCCGCGCAAACCGTTGGACAGGAATTGCAGGATCAGCACGCCGAGCGTCATGCCGCCGAGGCTGCCGATGCCGCCGGACAGGCTGACGCCGCCGAGGACGGTGGCGGCGACCACCTGGAATTCGAAGTTCAGCCCGGCGATGTGCTGGGCCGAGCCGACCCGGGCCGCCAGGATGATGCCGGAGCAGGTCGCCAGCAGCGAGGAAATGACGAAACAGGTGAACTTGACCCGCCGCACGTCGTAGCCGGCGAGGCGGGCGACCTCGCGGTTGCCGCCGACCGCATAGATCTGCCGGCCGAATCGGCGAAACCTGAGCACGTAGACGAAGACGCCCAGCAGGATGATCGCGATGACGGCCGAATACGGCAGCACGTCGAACAGCCGCCCGTCCGACAGCGCGATGAAACTGTCGAGCCCGGCGTCGTCGGCGATGGCGCGCTGGCCGGTGTAGAGATAGACGCCGCCGCGCAAGGTGAACATCATGCCGAGCGTCACGATCAGCGAATTGATGCCGAGGTAGGCCGAGAGAAAGCCGTTGATGACGCCGACCGCCAGCCCGACAGCCATGGCCCCGGCGACGCCGAGGAGAAGCGAGTTGGTGTCGTTCATGATGACGATCAGCGGCAGCGCCACCGTCGCCAACAGCGAGCCGATCGAGATGTCGACCTCGCCGGAGATGAACACCACCGCGCAGCCGATCCCGGCGATGAGCGTCAGCGAGGCCTGGCCGAGCACATTGGTGAAGTTGCGGGTGGAGAAGAAGTTGTCGGCGGTCAACGAGAAGAACACCAGGAGGGCGACGAGGCAGATGAACGCCGCCGTCTCCTGCCGGCCGATGAGACGCCGCCAGACCGGGGGTGGGCCGAGGGCCCGATCAGTGACGGAACTCATGCGACGTCCTCCCTTTCGCGCCGATCGCGGCATTGAGGATCATTTCCTGGGTCGCGTCCTGCCGCGACATGGTCGCGGTGATGCGCCCTTCCGCCAGGACGACGATCCGATCCGACAGACCGAGCAGCTCCGGCATTTCCGAGGTCATCATCACCACCGCCAGGCCGGCGCCGGCCAATTCGTCGATCAGGCTGAAGATCTCGGATTTGGCGCCGACGTCGATGCCGCGGGTCGGCTCGTCGACCACGATCACCTTGAGGCCGCGCATCAGCCAGCGGGCGATCAGCACCTTCTGTTGATTACCGCCGGACAGGTTCTTCACCTTCTGGGTGAGGCTCGGCGTCTTGATGCGGAAGCGGTCGACGAAACCCTGCACCGCCTGGCGCTCCCGCCCCGCATCGACGAATCCGTGCCGGGCGAAGCGGCCGAGCGAGGCGAGGCTGGCGTTCTGGTACATGGGCAATTCGCCCATCAGACCCTCGACTTTGCGGTCTTCCGACAACAGGCCGATGCCGAGCCCGACGCCGACGGCGGTGTTGTGCGGAGCGAGCGTCCGGCCGTCCACCGTGATGGCGCCGGCGCTGATCGGATCGTAGCCGACGATGGCCTTGGCCAGTTCGGTGCGGCCGGCGCCCATCAGGCCGAAGAACCCCACCACTTCGCCCGCCCGCGCCTCGAAGCTGATGTCGCTGAGTTTGTGTGTCGTGGATAAGCCGCGCACGGACAGGGCGACCCGGCTGCCGGCGGCACCGCGCTGGCGCGGGAACAGATCGACGATGCGCCGGCCGATCATGTCCTGGATCAGGCTGTCGTCGGTATGGCTGCCGATCGGCCGGGTGGAGATGTGGCGCCCGTCGCGCAACACCGTGACCGTATCGGCGATCTCGAACACTTCGTCGAGCTTGTGGCTGACGTAGAGAACCGCGATGCCGAGGGCCGTCAGCCGGCGGATGATGGTGAACAGCAGCTTGACTTCCTTCGGTGTCAGCGACGAAGTCGGCTCGTCCATGACGACGATGCTGGCCTGATGGGCCAGTGCGCGGGCGATCTCGACCATCTGCTGCTGACTGACGGGCAGCGAGCCGGTGCGCGCCATCGGGTCGATGGCGAAGCCGATGCGCTCGAACAGCTCGGCACAGCCGGTGCGGATCTTGCGCCAGTCGATGGAGCCAAGCCGGTCGGTCGGGTGGCCTTCCAGGAAGATATTCTCCGCCACCGAGAACTCGTTGATCAGCGCGATCTCCTGGAAGACGACCTTGATGCCTTGGCGCAGGCTGTCGCGCGGCGACCTGATCGCGACATCGCGACCGTGAATGCGCATGGTTCCGGCATCGCGCTGGTAGACGCCGGCGAGGATCTTGATCAGCGTCGACTTGCCGGCGCCGTTCTCTCCCATCAGCGCATGCACCTTGCCGGGCTCGAGCGTCAGATCGACGTTCTCGAGCGCCAGAACGCCGGGAAAGCGCTTGCCGATGCCGCGCAGTTCCAACGCCGGCACGCCAATGTCGATCGCCGGCGCCGCTCCGTCGCTGAACAGGGTGGGATCGTCATGCATGGTGCCGGCTCCTGAGCAAATCGAAATAGCTCGCCAGGATGATGATGATGCCGGGCACCACCATCTGCAGATCCTGGTTCCAGCCGAGGATGATGATGCCGTTGTCGATGACCTTCAGCACCAGGACGCCGAGGAGGGTGCCGAACAGCGAGCCCGACCCGCCCGTCAGGCTGGTTCCGCCGAGAATGACGGCGGCGATGACGGTCAATTCGAAGCCGCGCCCGGCCGTCGGCTGTCCGGCGTTCATCAGCGAGGCGAGGATCAGCCCGGCGACCCCGACGCAAAGCCCGGTGACGACGAAGGCCGCCAGCTTCAGCCGCGCCGAGCGGATGCCGGACAGCCGCACCGCCCGCTCGTTGGCGCCGACAGCGTAGAGATACCGCCCGATCGTGGTGAAGCGCAGCGTGACGGCGCACAGGGCGAAGATCGCCACCGCGAAGATCACAGGGATCGGCAGCGGACCCCAATAGCCGGCGCCGAGCGCGGTGAACGACGCCAGCTGGTGATGGTTTTGCACCGCCTCGCGCGTGAACAGGTAGACGCCACCCTGCAGCATCATCATCGTGCCGATGGTGCCGATCAGCGAATTCACCCGGAGAAGCGTCACCACGATGCCGTTCACCAGTCCGACTGCACCGGCAAACGCCAGTGCCGACACCAGGCCGAGGGCGAGGCTGTCGGTGGCGTTGAGGACTGCCATGCCGACGCAGCCGACGAAGGCGAGCGAGGCGCCGACCGACAGGTCGACTTCCGCCGCGATGATCAGCATCGTCATGCCCGAGGCGACGATCAGCACCAGCGCGCATTGCCTGAGGATGGCGATGATATTGGCCTCGGAATAGAACTGCGGCGCGGCGGCCGAGATGCCGAGGCAGAGTGCGACGAGGAGAACGCCGAGCACCAGCTGGCCGGAGCCGGTGAGGCTGGCAAACGACGTCCGGCCGGATGCGCCGGTGCGGAGGATCTCGGTCATCGTGGGCCCATTGTGCGATCGAGCGGGCCGGCTGGACGATCCGCCGGCGCACGGTTTCGAGCTGCAATGCAGCACGAACTGGCAGCGGGACGCGACCGCACCTCGCGTCGATGCAAGATGCGGTCGCGGCGCCGGCTTACTTCTTCAGGTCGGCAGAGGTCTCCATGCACTTCGCCGGCGGCTTCAAGGCGTTCACCGCGTCCCATTTGATCGAGCGGGTGGTGCCGTCGTAGCTGTAGTAGGTCTTCCAGGAGTCCCCGATGATCGGCGCCGTCGGGCTGACGATATGCTCGGGCACCGGCTCGCCGTTGAAGACCTTGACCGCGGCGTCAATGGTGGTGAAGCCTTCCTTTTCCGGGAACATCGCCGCCTCGATGCGGTAGGACGGCTCCTTCTCGATGGCGTTGATGAACGCCAGGCCTTCGCCGCCGGTACCGACGGTCAGCAGATTGTCCTGCGACTTGCCCGCCGCCTTCCACGCCTGCAGCCCGCCGAGCGCCGAGGAGTCGTTGATGCCGTAGATGATGTTGATGTCGGCGTTCTTGGCCAGCGCCGCCGCCGAGACTTCCAGCGCGCGGTCCGGATTGCCGCCGCCGTCGAGGTCGTGCACCAGGGTGGCGGACGGGATCTCGGTGCGGATGCCGTCCATGAAGCCCTTGGAGCGCAGGACGGTCGCCGACAGCAGCGGCAGCCCGACGTTCATGACCTTGGCCACGCCGGCGAGCTTCTGCTTGGCGTATTTGCCCGCTTCGACGCCGGCGAAGTAACCGGTATCGTAGTCGCAGATGGCAACCAGCGTGGTCATGCCCTTGACCGGGTTGCCTTCCAGCACGACCGGGATCTTGGCTGCCTTGGCGCGGCGCAACAGCGGCACCACGCCTTCCTCGTTGACGGGGGTCAGAATGAGGACGTCGACGCCCTTGGCGATGAAGTCTTCCGCCGCCGAGACCTGTTTGGCGATGTCGAGGTTGGCATCCTGCACCTCGACCTCGATGCCCAGTTCCTTGGCATGCGCCTTCATGCCCTTGATGACGTTCTGATACCACTCGTGCGTGGCATAGTTGGTCACATAGCCGATCTTCTTCGGCATGTTGGCCGCCTGGGCCGACGTCGCGATGATGATCGCGGCAGAAGCCATGAGAAGTTTGGTGATCAACGCCATTGCTCTTCCTCCCTCGATTGGCGGTCTTTGCCGCCGCCCGTTCGCTTGCGACCCGCTGATCCGGGTCGGGTGACGGCACGCCTCAGAGCGTCTGCTCCGGCGCTCCCAAAGCGGCGGAGATCCGTCCTGCCGCCTCGATGGTTCGCTGAAGCACCGTTTGCCGATCGAACCGTGCCTGCCGCTGCGGCAGGAACGGCACGGTCAGCGCCGCGATGACCGCACTGGTGTGGTCGCGGATCGGCAGCGAGATATTGGTGCAGGCGTCGACGGCGAGCGACTCCCGCATCTCGTAGCCGCAGTCGCGGATCGCCTCGATACGGGTCTCGATCTCCAGCAGCGAGCCATAGGCTTCGCCGGCCTCGACGATGCGGGCGAGGAGTGCCTGACGGTCGGGCGCCGGCAGCCAGGCGACCAGCACCGCCCCGGAACTGGTCTCCATGGTCGGGAACCGCGAGCCGAGCGCCACCGAGTAGCGCATCGGCAGGGGCGAATCGACCTGCAGCGCGATCATCACCTTCAGCCCGTCGGGCACGGCCAGATGGCAGCTCTGGTCGGAATTGACCGTCAGGTCGCGCATGATCGGCAGCGCCCGCTCGATCAGCCGGTTGACCGGCGGATGCATGTGCGCCAGCTCGAACAGTTTCAGCGACAGGCGGATCCGGTCGCTGCGGGTGCGCACCAGGTAGCCGCGCTTTTCCAGCAACAGCAGGATCCGGTAGATCTCCTGGATGGAGCGGCCGAGGCCGGTGGAAATCTCGGTCAGCGTCAGGCTGTCCGGCTGGCTGGCCATGAACTCGAGAATGTCGAGCACCTTTTCCGCCGCCGGCGCGCGGTATTCGCTCTTGCGGCCTTCGTCGCCGGTCTGCATGTCGGTTGAGCTCATGGCGCGCGACCTCCCTGGCTCGTCAACTCGACCGCCCGGTCCGACAGTTGCGCCAGCCGCGCGACCAGCTCGGTCGCCGACATCTCGCCGAGGATGGTCCGGACCGCCAACGGTGCCGCCGCCCGGAAGAAGTCGATGAAGCCCGGATCGGTCGGGCGCAGATACGAGGCCTGGACGGTCGCCAGCGTGTTGCGGAAGAAGTTGCGCGTTGCTCGGTTCACCTGCTCGTCCTGCCAGGCGGAAAGCGAGCCGGGCTGGCCGCCGGCATCGACGTATTGGCGGCGCTGGTAGGCAGGCAGCGACAGGTGAATGGCGTAGGCCATTGCCGCGTCGCGATGCGCCGACTGGGCACTCACCCCGATGCCGGCGCCGCCGAGGAGCGCGCCGACATGGCCGGCAGCCGGCACGTCGCAAAAGGCCAGATGCGGCCCATTGTCGGCAGAGGCGTAATTCACGTAGCCGAAGGCATAGGGCACATAGACGACGTCGTCATTCGCCACCATGTGATCGTAGCAGCGGATCGGGTTCCATTGCCGCGACAAGGGATGCGCCAGCTGCACCAGTTCCCTGAGTTCGGCGACCGACGCTTCGACCACGGCCCGATCGCAATAGCCGTAGGGGGCGTTGCCGGTCTTCTGCGCCGCGAAGCTCAGCAGCAGGCACATGGCGTCGGTCGGCACCATGGGCAGCCCGATCGACTTGCCGTCTGCCCGCAGCCGGCGCGCCAGCCGGATGAGTGCCGCGTGGTCCGCAGGCTCCGGGCCGTAGGCGGCCATGAGATCGGGGCGGTAGCTCGCGACCTGGCAGGCGGCATCGATCGGCAGCGCCCACTGCGATCCCGCCCGGGCATAGGACTCCCAGGACTTGCCGACCGAATCCGCGGCAAAGCCGGTCAGCTGATCGGCGCTCAGATAGCCGTCGAACGGGACGAGGAGCTGGCCGGCCGCGATATCGCCGATGAACGGATGGTCGAAGATGATTAGGTCGTAGCTGGTGAGCACGTCGGCCAGCGCGCCTTCGCCGAACTCGTACAGGCTGCGACGGTCCCACGCGATGTGCAAATCGGGGTGGGCGGCGCAATAGGGTGCGACGCTCGCATCGAGCGGCCCCCAGCAGCGACGATGGTCCCACGCCAACCCACGCAATTGGATCATCGACCTCATTCCTCCCGAACGCCTTCGTTGTTGCCCGGAACTATGCCGCTGTTTTTTCATTTACGCAACATCATTGCCTATATAAAAACTAGCCCGACCGGACGAGCCGCCTCCCCGCATTCCTGCGGCAGGCACAAGTCTTTGACGAGGCAGGCAATCTGGTGCGTCAAACGGTCGCAATGCCGCTTTCGGTGACACCGCCGCGTTCTGCCACTCAGTGGCGGCGACTGGTGGGGGTTATCATTACAGGTGGTGGCGCCGACGCCGGACCGAGCCGGGGGCGAGGCGCCGCCGACCGTTGCGCCGCCGGGGGCAGGGCATGCGCGCCAGCTCCAACGCGCCCGGGTTCGCCGGCATGCATTTTCTCGCGCGACTGAAAGGCGGCTGAAAGCTCCGTCCGGATAGGTAGTAGTGCGAAGTGCGTGACGACGGGACCGGCAGATAGCCGCCCGCGCAGCCGCCAACAACGACAGGGAGGGAACGATGCGCTTGAAATCGGTGCTTTTGTGCGGAATTGCGGCGCTTGCCGTCACGACTGGTGCGACCTCGGCATGGGCCGAGAAGATCACGATCATGGTCGGCGGCATCGAGAAGCAGATCTATCTGCCGGCCAAGCTGGCGGAATCTCTCGGTTATTTCAAGGACGAGGGGCTTGAGGTCGAACTGCTCTCCGAGCCCGCCGGCGTCGATGCCGAAGACGAGTTGCTGGCCGGCGCGGTGCAGGGCGTCGTCGGCTTTTACGATCATTGCGTCGATCTGCAGGCAAAGGGCAAGTTCGTCGAATCGATCGTGCAGTTCAGCCAGGCGCCCGGCGAAGTGGAGCTGGTGTCGTCGAAGCATCCGGAAATCAAATCGCCGGCCGATTTCAAGGGCAAGAGCCTCGGCGTCACCGGCCTCGGTTCCTCCACCAACTTCCTGACGCAATATCTGGCCGTCAAGCAGGGGGTGAAGCTGGGCGAATTCACCTCGGTGCCGGTGGGTGCCGGCAATACGTTCATCGCCGCCATCCAGCAGGACACCATCCAGGCCGGCATGACGACCGAGCCGACGATCTCGCGGCTGTTGATGACCGGCGAGACCAAGATCCTGATCGACATGCGGACGAAGGATCTGACCAAGGCGGCGCTCGGCGGCACCTATCCCGCCGCCTCGCTCTACATGGAATCGGGCTGGGTCGCGACGCACAGGGACACGACGCAGAAGCTCGCCAACGCCTTCGTCAAGACGCTGAAGTTCATCAATGCGCACACGGCCGACGAGATCGCGCAGAAGATGCCGAAGGAGTACTTCGCCGGCGACCGCGACATGTACGTCAAGGCGCTCGATGCCGGCAAAGGCATGTTCACTCCCGACGGCGTGATGCCCGACGACGGCCCGGCGACCGTACTGGCCGTGCTCTCCGGCTTCTCCAAGAACGTCAAGGGCAAGTCGATCGATCTCGCCAAGACCTACACGACTGAATTCGTCAAGGCGGCGAAGTAGACTATTGCGTTACTTCGGGTGCATCTACCGTCATTGCGAGCGAAGCGAAGCAATCCAGACTTCGCCCTATGATTATTCTGGATTGCTTCGCTTCGCTCTCAATGACGGAGGCGAGCCCGCGTCCGAAATTTGATTCCGCGCGAGCATCGCCGCCGGGAGAGGAGGTCCCATGTCCGACACGAGTCCCGCCATCGAACTCGTCAACGTCAGCCGCCGGTTCCTGTCGCCGGACGGGCACGCGTTTTCGACGCTGAAGGACTTCACTCTGACGGTGAAGCGCGGC
>JARLIU010000259.1 GCA_031291595.1 Ancalomicrobiaceae bacterium
ACCAGCAAGCGGACGATCGCCGCCGCCGAGTTTTTCCAGGGCCTGTTTACCACCGCGCTCGACGACGGCGAGATCATCACCGCCATTTCCTTCCCCATTCCGGCGAAGGCTGCCTACGTCAAGTTCCCCAACCCGGCCTCGCGCTATGCGATGACCGGCGTGTTCGTCGCCAAGATGCGGGACGGGTCGGTCAGGGTGGCAGTCACCGGCGCCGGCGCGAGCGGCGTATTCCGGGCGTCGGCCATCGAGGCGGCGCTCACCGCCGACTGGTCGCCCGAAGCGGCCGGCTCGGTTGCGGTATCGCCCAACGGGCTGCTCTCCGACATCCATGGCACGGCCGAATACCGCGCCAACCTGATCTCGGTCGGCGCCAAGCGGGCAGTCGCTGCTGCATGAGGGTGGTGCGAAATCGTCTTACGGCAGCGCTCGCGGCCGGCGATCGGCGCCGATGGCGACGAAGGTGAACGTGGCCTGTGTCACCTTCAGCGTCTCGTCCGAATGCCGGTCACGGCGCCAGGCCTCGACGGCGATCTTCATCGAGGTGCGGCCGGTCGCGATGATCTCGCCGTAGAGGCTGACCTCGTCGCCGACGAACACCGGACTGAGGAAGGTGATCGCTTCGACGGCGACGGTGGCGCAGCGACCGCGGGCGCGCCGTGCGGCGGCATTGCCGGCGGCCAGATCCATCTGCGCCATCAGCCAGCCGCCGAAAATGTCGCCGGCCGGATTGGTGTCGGCGGGCATGGCGATGGTTCGAACCAGCGGCTCGCCTTGCGGTAGCGGCGGTTCAGGCGACAGGGCCGGGGATTGTCGTTCGGGCATCGGCAGCTCCGGAGCGGGGGACTGAAGCGCTTCTAAAGCACGATCCGGACCAAGGCGACAGTCGACATCCGTGCCGCAGCCGCTTGCTTCGCTCGGCGCGTTGGCGGCTCAATCTGGTCCAGTGGACCAGTTTGCCGGTTCCGCCGGCGCGTTGGCCCGGCGCCTCGCCCATGCTCGGCGCGTTGTCCCGGCACCTCGCGCATGCTCGGCGCGTTCGCGGCTCGAAAAGCCCCACTGGGGCTTTTCGCCGGCCCTCCGGGCCGACCGCCGCTCACCCCCGCTTGAACTTCGGGCTGGCTTCGTCGCGGTCTTCGGCGTCGCCGCGCCAGACCTCGTCCTGCCACAGCGCTTTCAGGCCCTCGCGGTAGCTGGGATAGGCCAGCTCGACGTCGAGCTCGGATTTGATCCGCGCATTGCGGATGCGCTTGTTGTCGGCATAGAAGCTCTTCGCCATCGGCGAGAGTTCGGCTTGGTCGAACGGGATGCCATCCGGGACCGGTACGCCCATCAGCTCCGCCGCATAGGCGATCGCCGCCTCCGAGGCCGCCGGTTCGTCGTCGGTGACATTGTAGATGCCGTCGGCCGCCGTCACCGCCGCGCGCTCGACCACGGCAGCGATGTCGTCGACATGGATGCGGTTGAACACCTGGTCGGGCTTCATCACCCGTCGCGCCGTTCCCGCCTGCAGATTGACGAAATGGTTGCGGCCCGGGCCATAGATGCCGGCAAGCCGCAGAATGGCGGTCGCCACGCCGGCATCGGTCCCGACGCGCCGCCAGCCCTCTTCCGCCGCCAGCCGCCAGCCGGAGCGCTCGGACGAGGGACGGCACGGCGCGGTTTCGTCGACCCATTCGCCACCGGTATCGCCATAGACACCGACGGTGGAGAAATAGCCGATCCATTTGAGCGGGCCGCCGGACGCCGCCTGCACGATGTCGGGTCCGTGCAGCCGCAACACCGGATCGCCGTCGCCGTCGGGGGCGGCGGACACCAGGATGTGGGTGGCGACGCCCAGCGCTTCGACGATGGCGTCGCTCTTCTCCATCCCATCGAACAGGATGGGCACGATGCCCTTCTCCTCCATGCGTTCGGCCTTGTCTTCCGATCGCGTGGTGGCGGCGACAGAATCGATGTGCGGTCCGAGATACTCGAGCGAATAGCGCGCCGAATAGCCGAGACCAAATATCAGAAGATGCATGATCTGATCCCAGGTACGTGGGCTGAATGTCCGGACGTGGCGTCCGGCGCCGGCCGCACCCGCCGGTCCGGTGAAAATGCGTCGGCCGGCCCGGTCGAACAAACGAACGGGCCGGCCGGCTGCTGGTGTCGGTACGGATATCGGCTGGCCCGCAGCGATGGGCCCGCTGCGGCGATCAGGCGTGCGTCAAACCGGCTGCTTCGCCGGCTCGGGCTCCTGCTTGATCTCCTCGCCGGTCGTCTGGTCGATGATCTTCATCGACAGGCGGACCTTGCCGCGCTCGTCGAAGCCGAGCAGCTTCACCCACACCTTGTCGCCTTCCTTGACAACGTCGGTGACCTTGCCGACCTTCTTCGGTGCGAGCTGCGAGATGTGCACCAAACCGTCGCGGGAGCCGAAGAAGTTGACGAAGGCGCCAAACTCCATGCACTTGACCACCGTGCCCTCGTAGATCTGTCCGATCTCCGGCTCGGCGGCGATCGACTTGATCCAGTTGACGGCGGCCTTGATCTTCTTCTGGTCGGCGGAAGAGATCTTCACCGTGCCGTCATCGGAAATATCGACCTTAGCGCCGGTCTTCTCGACGATCTCGCGGATGACCTTGCCACCCGTGCCGATCACTTCGCGGATCTTGTCGGTCGGAATCTTCATCGTCTCGATGCGCGGCGCGTGTTCGCCGACTTCCGAGCGCGCCGACGAGATGGCCTTGGCCATTTCGCCCAGGATGTGCATGCGCCCGCCCTTGGCCTGATCGAGGGCGACCTTCATGATCTCCTCGGTGATGCCCTGGATCTTGATGTCCATCTGCAGCGAAGTCACGCCGTACTCCGAGCCGGCCACCTTGAAGTCCATGTCGCCGAGGTGGTCTTCGTCGCCGAGGATGTCGGAGAGCACCGCGTAGCGTTCGCCCTCCAGGATCAGGCCCATGGCGATGCCGGCCACCGGGCGCTTCAACGGCACGCCGGCATCCATCAGCGCCAGCGACGAACCGCAGACGGTCGCCATGGAGGAGGAGCCGTTCGATTCCGTGATCTCGGAGACCACACGCAGCGTGTAGGGGAACTCGTGGTGCTGCGGCAGCATCGGGTGCACGGCCCGCCAGGCGAGCTTGCCGTGGCCGATTTCGCGGCGGCCGGGCGAGCCCATGCGGCCGGTCTCGCCCACCGAATAGGGCGGGAAATTGTAGTGGAGGAGGAACGTCTCCTTGTAGGTGCCTTCCAGGCTATCGACGAACTGCTCGTCCTCGCCGGTGCCGAGCGTCGCGACGACCAGCGCCTGCGTCTCGCCGCGGGTGAACAGCGCCGAGCCGTGCGTGCGCGGCAGAATGCCGACTTCCGCCGTGATCGGGCGGACGGTCCTGACATCGCGGCCGTCGATGCGGATGCCGGTATCGAGGACGTTCCAGCGCACGATCTTGGCCTGGACTTCCTTGAAGACGACGCCCAACTTGTCCTTGTCGAACCTGGCCTCGCCGTCAGCCGGCGCCAGCGCGGCCATGACCTTGGCCTTGACCGCGTCGACGGCGGTGTAGCGCTCCTGCTTGGCGGTGATCTTGTAGGCGGCGCGCAGGTCGGCTTCGGCGATCTCGAGCACGGCCTTTTCGATGTCGGAGAGATCGGCGGCGGTGTAGTCGCGCGGCTCCTTGGCGGCCTTTTCGGCCAGACGGATGATCGCCTCGATCACCGGCTGGAAGCCGTTCTTGCCGAACACGACGGCGCCGAGCATCACCTCTTCGGACAGCTCCTGGGCTTCCGATTCGACCATGAGCACGGCATCGACCGTGCCGGCGACGACGAGGTCGAGCTTGGACTCCTCCATCTCGTCGACGGCCGGGTTGAGCTTGTACTCACCCTCGATGTAGCCGACGCGGGCGGCGCCGACCGGGCCCATGAACGGCACGCCGGACAGCGTCAAAGCCGCCGACGCCGCTACCATGGCGACGATGTCGGGGTCGTTCTCAAGGTCGTGGCTGAGGACGGTGGCGATCACCTGGGTTTCGCACTTGTAGCCATCGGCGAACAGCGGGCGGATCGGGCGGTCGATCAGGCGGGAGACCAGCGTCTCGTTCTCGCTCGGACGGCCTTCGCGCTTGAAGTAGCCGCCGGGGATCTTGCCGGCCGCGAACGCCTTTTCCTGGTAGTTTACAGTGAGCGGAAAGAAGTCCTGGCCCGGCTTCGGCTCCCTCATGGAGACGACGGTGGCGAGAACGGTGGTCTCGCCGTAAGTGGCGAGCACGGCACCGTCGGCTTGGCGGGCGATCTTGCCGGTTTCCAACACGAGGCGGCGGCCGCCCCATTCGATGACTTCGCGATGAATGTCGAACATGTTTGTTGATCCTTGCGTCATGGAGTTCCGGCTAGGAGCCATGAGCAAGACGGCGAGCCTCTCTTGCCGCACCGGGCACTGCCGCCGCGGCGCCTTCGGGAAGAGAGACCGGCGATCCTGCCATGGCAAACGGCTGCCGGAACGGGTCTTATGGCCGCCGGCCGGACCGCCGCGATCGATGCGGCGAGCCCGGCGTTGGCCGGTGAAACCGTCGGGCTCGCCGGGGTCATCCATGACCGCGGCCGGGCCGCTCGGGCCTCGAATCTAGTCACCGAACTACGGCGTCGAGGCGGCCGGCCGTTGCCTGCCGCCGTCGTCGCCCGAGAAGGGTTTAGCGGCGCAGGCCGAGCTGTTCCACCACGGCGCGATACCGCGCCTCGTCCTTCTTCTTCAGGTAGTCGAGCAGACTGCGGCGCTGGCTGACCATCTTGAGAAGTCCGCGACGGGAATGATTGTCCTTGGCGTGGCTCTTGAAGTGCTCGGTCAGATTGGAGATGCGCTCGGACAGGATGGCGATCTGGACTTCCGGCGAACCGGTATCGCCCGTGCCCTTGGCGAACTTGGCGATGACTTCCTGCTTGCGCGCTTGCGTGATCGACATCGGGTGCTCCTTTCGCAACAACTATAGCCCGGCCGGGATGTCGTCCAGCCGGGTCGATGAGCCGATCAAGATCGGTGAAGGCTGCTTATGCACGAGTTCGCCGGCAAAGGCTAGGGAAATTCGCAAATACCGCGGCGCGCCGCCATTCCCCGGACCGCCGATCGCCAGGGATCGCGCCAAAATCGGCGTCCTGCGGCGGACGGCCGGCGACAACTCCGGTTGCATCACATCTTGACGATTGCATCGCCGTGCCGCTTGCTTCGACTGAAGGGTCCGCAGGCGATCCACCGACATATGAACCGCCTAGGGGCGCCCGATGTACCGACGTCTCGATCCCGATCTCCTCGTTGCAACCATCGAACGCCTTGCGGTCCGCATCGCGGCGCGCTTCCCGCAGTCCGATCTGCTGAACGTCTGCGGCGAACTCGCCGCTCTCGGCCGGGACAGCGCCAAACGGGCCGAGCATCTCGGCCGGCCGAACTGGGCGCTGCGGATCTGCGTCATGCTGATCGTCGTCGCCGGCTTCGGTGTCTTCCTCTACCTCGCTGCCAGGCTCGATTTCGATCCGGGCACCCGCAGCCTGTTCACGCTGGTGCAGAGCGTCGATGCCTTGTTCAATCTCGCCGTGCTCGCCGGCGCCGCGGTGGTCTCGCTGCTGTCGATCGAGACCCGGCTGGTCCGTGCCCGCGCCGGCAAGGCGCTGCATCCGATCCGCGCCATGGTGCACATCATCGACATGCACCAATTGACCAAGGATCCGGGCATGGCAGGTCTGGCGCATCTGAAGACCTCGGTTTCGCCGCCGCGCGACCTCTCCCCCTTCGAACTGACCCGCTATCTCGACTACTGCTCGGAAATGCTGTCGCTGACCGCCAAGCTCGCCGCGCTCATTGCGCTCGCCACCGAGGATGCGGTCATCGCCGGAGCGGTCAACGACATCGAGACACTTGCCGGCACCATTGCCCAGAAGATCTGGCAGAAGATCATGATCGCCGATGTTGGCGTGTCGCCGGCCGAGGCCGACTGAGCCGCAGGTCCGCGACACGGTTGACCGGCAATGGCGCGGACGGCTACACCCTTGGCCATGACGTCTTGCAACGGCCCGATGGCCGACCCCGTCCGTATCCTGACCGAGCTGATCGCTTGCCCCTCGGTGACGCCCGAGGAGGGCGGCGCGCTGCGCTATCTGGCGCGGCTGCTCGGCGATGCCGGCTTCGATACGCATATCGTCACCTTCTCCGAAGCGGGCACGCCCGACGTCGCCAATCTGTTCGCCAGCATCGGTTCGGGCGCCCCGCATCTGACCTTTGCCGGGCACGCCGACGTGGTGCCTCCCGGCGATGCGGCGCTGTGGCGGCATGGTCCCTTCTCCGGCGCGATCGTCGACGGTGAGATTTTCGGCCGCGGCGCCGCCGACATGAAGGGCGGGATCGCGGCCTTCGCCGCCGCCGCGCTCGACCATCTGGCCGAGACCGGCCTCGACGCCGGCACGATCTCATTGCTGATCACCGGCGACGAGGAAGGCCCGTCGATCAATGGTACGGTGAAGCTGCTCGAATGGGCGGCCGAACGCGGCGAAAAATTCGATGCGGCCATCGTCGGCGAGCCGACCAACCCGAATGTGCTTGGCGAGGCGATCAAGGTCGGCCGCCGTGGCTCGCTCTCCGGCACCATCACGGTTGCCGGGCGCCAGGGCCACGTCGCCTATCCGCACTTGGCCGAGAACCCGATCCCCGGCCTCGCCCGGCTGGTGGCGGCGGTCTCGTCCGATCCGTTGGACGCCGGCAACGCGCGGTTCCAGCCGTCGAACCTCGAAGTCGTCTCCTTCGACGTCGGCAATCCGGCCTGGAACGTCATTCCCGCCGAGGCCAGGGCCCGCTTCAACATCCGCTTCAACGACGAGTGGACGCAGGTCGGGCTCGAGACTTGGCTCAGGGAGCGGCTCACCGTCGCCGCCGGCAATGCGGTCGCCTGGTCGCTGTCGCTGGAGCCGGCATCGAGCGATTCGTTTCTCACCCACGATACGCAATTGATCGACACGCTGTCGGCGGCGATCCGCGAGGAGACCGGCCGCGAGCCGGAATTGTCGACCAGCGGCGGCACATCGGACGCGCGCTTCATCAAGGACTACTGCCCGGTCGTCGAATTCGGCCTCGTCGGCAACACCATGCATCAGATCGACGAACGCATCGCGATTGCCGACCTGCTCGGCCTGACCCGCATCTATCGGCGGTTCCTTGCGCGGTATTTCGCGCCATGATCGCCATCCGCGACATCGAGGAGGCACTTGCCGGCTGCTGGCGCATCGCGTTCGGCGACGCGACGGCGACGCGCCACTTCGACCTGACCGCCGACGGCTTCTGGCGCTCGTTCCGGCTCGCCGGCATCCTGGCGGCCTGCGATGCGGTCGATGCGACTGTCGGCCACTTCGCCGGCTTCGACGGCAGCACCGAAGATGCCGGCCTCGGCGCGGCGATCTGGGTGTTCATCGTCGCCGGCATCACCTCGCTGATCACCTTCTGCGCCTTCCCGCTGGTGGTCGCCGGAGCGGCCCGGCCGATGGGGCTCGCCGCGCGCTATGCGCCCTACGTGACGGTCCGCAACTGGCTGGCGTTCTTCCTGTCGTTTCCGATCTATCTTCTGAACGCGATCACCTATGCCGGATGGCTGCCGATCGATGTCATCGGCTTGTTCGTGCTCTCCTTCGAAGTCGTCGTGCTGCTGGCGGGCTACAGCGTGGCGCGGGTGGTGCTCGGCGCGCCGCAGTCGATTGCCGTCGGCCTGTCGCTGATGGACTTCCTCTTGGCGCTCGTCATCGCCAAGCTCGTCACCATGCTGTTGTTCTGACCCGCCATAGGCCTTCGCCATGCCATCCTTCGATCGCCGGTTCACCCCCGCTCGCTCCGACCTCGCCGCCATCGAGCTGAAAGGCATGGTCGCCGCGCCGCGCTATGTCGAGGGCGCGCCGGCGCGGGTCATCGAGGCGGTGGCGCCGATCCGCGTCGAGCCGCGGCCCGACGCCGGGCTCGACACCGAGGCGCTCTATGGCGAGCAACTGACCATCTACGACGAGGACGAAGAGGGCTGGGCCTGGGTGCAGTTGCAGCGCGACGGCTACGTCGGCTACGCGCCGGGCAGCGCGCTGCTCAAGACGCAGCCGAGCCCGGCCACCCATGTCGTCGCGGCGCTCAGAACCTTCATTTTCCCCGGCCCGACCATCAAGGAGCCGCCGGTCACCTGGGCCTCGCTCGGCTCGCAGCTGCGGATCCTGCGGGAGGTTGAGGAGAAGGGCCGCCGCTTCGGCGTGCTCGAATCGGGCGCCGCCGTGGTCATGGCGCATGCGCGCGAGATCGGTTTCCGCGAGCCGGATCCGGTCGCCGTCGCCGAGCGTTTCCTCGGCACGCCCTATCTGTGGGGTGGCAAGTCGAGCCTTGGCATCGACTGTTCCGGTCTGGTCCAGACCGCGCTCAACGCCGCCGGCGCCGCCGCCCCGCGCGATTCCGACCTGCAGGAGACCGACCTGGGTCTGCACGTTTCGCTCGATCCGGCCACGTGGCGG
>JARLIU010000260.1 GCA_031291595.1 Ancalomicrobiaceae bacterium
CTACTCGCCGAGCGCCCCCTGCACGTCATCGAAGGGCCCTTGATGGATGGCATGAACATCGTCGGCGACCTGTTCGGCGCCGGCAAGATGTTCCTGCCGCAGGTCGTCAAGTCGGCGCGCGTGATGAAGCAGGCGGTGGCGCTGCTGCTGCCCTACATGGAGGCCGAGAAGAAGGCCAACGGCGGAGAGGGTCGCCAGAGCGCCGGCAAGATCCTGATGGCGACCGTCAAGGGCGACGTGCACGACATCGGCAAGAACATCGTCGGCGTCGTGCTCGCCTGCAACAACTACGAGATCATCGACCTCGGGGTGATGGTCCCGGCCACGAAGATCCTGGAGGCGGCACGCCAGCATCAGGTCGACATCATCGGACTGTCCGGCCTGATCACGCCGTCGCTCGACGAAATGGCGCATGTGGCGGGCGAACTGCAGCGCGAAGGGTTCGATATCCCGCTCCTCATCGGCGGCGCCACGACCAGCCGGGTGCACACGGCGGTGAAGATCCATCCCCGTTACCAGCGCGGCCAGACCGTGTACGTGACGGATGCCAGCCGGGCGGTCGGCGTCGTCTCGGGCCTGTTGTCGCCCGAGACGCGTGAGGCGGCGGTGGCGGCGGTCAAGGCCGAATACGAGAAGGTCGCCACCCAGCATGCGCGATCCGAGGCGGACAAGCAGCGGCTGTCCTTGGCCAAGGCCCGCGCCAGCGCGCATGCCGTCGACTGGTCGGCCTATACGCCGCCGAAGCCGTCGTTCCTGGGGAGCCGCGTGATCGAGCGCTGGGATCTCGCCGACCTCGCCCGCTATATCGACTGGACGCCGTTCTTCCAGACATGGGAGCTGAAGGGTCGCTACCCGCAGATCCTCAAGGACGAGGCACAAGGCCCGGCCGCGCGCCAACTCTACGACGACGCACAGGCAATGCTGCGGCAGATCATCGCCGAGAGATGGTTTGCGCCGAAAGCCGTCGTCGGCTTCTGGCCGGCCGAGAGGCACGGCGACGACATCCGGCTCTACGCCGACGACAGCCGCGCCGAGCCACTCGCCACCTTCTTCACCCTGCGCCAACAATTGACCAAGCGCGATGGCCGGCCGACCGTTGCGCTCGCCGATTTCGTCGCCCCGCGCGACAGCGGCAAGGCGGACTACGTCGGCGGCTTCGTCGTCACTGCCGGCATCGAGGAACAGGAGATTGCCGCCCGTTTCGAGCGCGCCAACGACGATTATTCCGCCATTCTGGTCAAGGCGCTGGCCGACCGCTTCGCCGAGGCCCTGGCTGAGGCGCTTCACGAATGCGTGCGCCGCGAGTTGTGGGGCTATGCGCCCGGTGAGACGTTCCTGCCGGAAGAGCTGATCCAGGAACCCTATCGCGGCATCCGGCCGGCGCCCGGCTATCCGGCGCAGCCCGATCACACCGAGAAGGCGACGCTGTTCCGGCTGCTCGATGCGGAAGCGCGGATCGGCGTGCAACTGACCGAGAGCTTCGCCATGTGGCCGGGCTCGTCGGTGTCCGGGCTCTATCTCGCCCACCCGGAGGCCTACTATTTCGGCGTGGCCAAAGTCGAGCGCGATCAGGTCGAGGATTACGCCGCACGCAAGGGGATGGCGGTCGCCGAGGTCGAGCGCTGGCTGGCGCCGGTCATCAACTACGTGCCTGAACCCGTTGCCAGAGCGGCCGAATAGAGCGTACCGAACCAGTTGTCTTGGCAAGACGTACGGCTGGTGAACTGCTCCAAAGCGAGCCGACCGCCCGCCCGATGCCGGCGGCCGCGAGCATGGTGCTGGCCGGCGGCTTGGTGCTGATCCGCATCGTCGCCCTCGCGATCGACGGCTGACCGGCCGGTCGAAGGCTGCGGCAACCGTCGGGCGGAGGCCGGTGCGAACACGGCCGGCGAAATTGTGCGATCCGACCGACGGATCCGTGCGGAAGTTGCGTTCAAGCCGCATTGGCCGGCGTCCAGTTCGTGGGCACGCACGCGTGACCGGATGACAGGGCGCGGCTGGCGACGAGGATCGGTTCGGCCGCCGACGGCGATGCGCTGCAATTCGGGATTGGAGGGGTTTACTCGCGCATGGCGCTCGACCCGGATGAGGATCTGCTTCGCGGTGTCGCGTCCGGCGACCCCGGCGCCATTCGCGGGATCATAACGGCAAAGCTCCCCCGCCTGCTGGCGGTCGCGACCCGAATGCTCGGCGATCCGTTCGAGGCTGAGGATGTGGCTCAGGAGGCATTCGTGCGCATCTGGCGGCACGCCGGCCGATGGAATTGGCAGGGAGCCCGCTTCGACACCTGGATCCACCGGGTCACCATGAATCTTTGCTACGATCGGTTGCGCCGGCGCCGCCAAATGCCGGTCGGCGTCCCGCCCGACTTGGCGGACGACGGGCCGATGCCGGACGCGGCGCTGATACCGGACGACCGCACGGAACAGGACGTGCGGCTGGCACTGAGGACGATTGCGCCGCGGCAGCGCGAAGCCATCGTTCTGGTCTACTACCAGGGTCTGTCCAACCAGGAGGCCGCAGCGGTGATGCGCATATCCGTCGATGCCTTGGAGAGCCTGCTGGCGCGCGGGCGCCGGTCGATGCAGGCAAGCCTGCTCAAGGGAGCGAGCAATGATTGACGACCAGGACGTGGTGATGACGCTGGAGCGCTTCGCCGGCCTCGCGCAGTCCTACGGTGGGCGCATCGAGCGATGGCCGCAGGCTAGCCGCCAGGCGGCGCGCAGCCTGTCGACCAACCCGGAAGCGGCGGCGGTTCTGGCCCAGGCCGCGGCGCTCGATGCGATGCTCGACACCTACTCGGTCGCCCGACCCGGCGCTGAACTGACGGGCCGGATCCTGCAGACGGCCAATGCCCGCCTGACGTGGCAGCGGCGGCTGGCAAGATGGTGCGCGGGGATCGGTCTCATCGGAGTTGCCGTCCTCGGCAGCTTTGCCGGCGCGATGGTCGTCAGTTCCCTGACGGCCGGGCAGGACTCGGGCCAGACCTTCACATCAGACACCATGACGGCCTTCGGCGATATCGGACACGAGACAAACACGACGCAGGAAACCCGATGAGCGAGCGCGGCTTTCGTTGGCTGGTGGTCAGCCTGCTGGTGCTGAACGTCTTTCTGCTCGGGGCGCTGCTCGGCGGCGGTGTCACCTGGATCACGAGCAGCGCAAAGCCGCTGGCGCGCCTGCCGTTGGCAGGCGAGTTGCTCCCACAGAAGGACAGGGTGGAGTTGACCAAGGCGCTGGCCGAAACGCGCCGGGCCGCCCGCGATACCGTGCTTGAGGGCCGCCAGGCGCAGATCGATGCCGCTTCGCTGCTGGGCCAACCGACACTCGATCCATCGGCGCTGTCGACGGCGCTGGAGCGGGCGCGCAACGCCGAACTGGCCGTGCGGGCCGCTGTCGAGCAGCGCGCGGTCGAAGTTGCCGCCAGCCTGCCGCTTGATGCCCGCCGCCGTTTGGCCGAAGGACTGCTGCAGCGCTTTGTTCCACGGCCGCCCGCCGCAAAATGACCCCAATTGCCGACCGACGGATTGGCGACGGCCCGGCGTTCAAGGCACATCCTTGACCCGGAGCTTGTATTGGCATGACCCAGCCGAATGATCTCGACGCCGCGCTCGTCCTCTCGCGCTTCGGCCTCGGTGCCCGCGCCGACAGCCTTGCCTCGATTGGGCAGGATCCCCGCAATGCGCTGAAGCAGGAAATCGCCGCCCGCTTCGTCCCGGTTCCCACCGGGCCCGAACTGAAGCCGAGCCCCGATCTCGTGGCGGAGCTGTTGGCGTTTCAACAGCAACGCATGGCGAAGCCCGCCGCAACGACGCCCGCACCGACGCCCGCACCGAACAACATGGCTCCGGCCAAGATGCCTCCGGCCACACCCTCGATGGCCGCGCCGCCGACGGCCGCCCCCTCGATGGCCATGCGGCAGCCGACGGCCATGCAGGCGGAGGCCCGTACGCCGCCCCGCCAGCCGGCGGAACCGTACGTTCCGCAGGCAATCCTGCTCGCCGAAGTGGACGCCCGCTTCAACGGTACGATCCACGAGCCGGTCATCGGCTTTGGTGAACGCTTGGCGATGTTTTGGGCGAACCACTTTGCCGTCGCCATCGCCAAGGATGAATATGTCCATATCCTTGCGGGAGCCTTCGAGCGCGAAGCCATTCGCCCCCATGTCTTCGGTCGCTTCGAGGCCATGCTGCAAGCCGTCGAGACGCATCCGGCAATGCTGGTCTATCTGGACAACCAGCAGTCGATTGGCCCGAATTCCAAGGCGGGTCTCAGGACCAAGCGCGGTTTGAACGAAAATCTCGCGCGCGAGATCATGGAATTGCACACGCTCGGCGTCGACGGCGGCTATACCCAGGCCGACGTCACGACGATGGCCCGCGTCCTCACCGGCTGGACGATGGTGGGCAAGGCCGCCGCACGCGGTCAGCCCGGAACGTTCACATTCAACCCGGGTACGCATGAACCGGCGGATCAGACGCTGTTGGGCGTGGCCTACCGCGACGACGGACTGGCGCAAGGACAAGCCGTGCTGCGCGATCTCGCCCGGCATCCGGCGACCGCGCATCATCTGGCGACCAAACTCGCCCGGCACTTCGTCGCCGATGTCCCCCCGGCCAGCCTGGTGGCGAAACTCGCCGCCGCCTATACGAAATCCGACGGCGATCTCTCCGCCGTCTATCTGGCATTGATCGAGGCGGAGGAAGCATGGGCGCCGGGCTTGGCGAAGTTCCGCTCGCCGCTCGAATTCACCGTCGCCCTGCTGCGGGCAGGCGACGAGCGACCGCCGCCAAATCGCATTCTGGCGGCGTTGCGCGCCATGGGGCAACCGCTGTGGAACCCCTCCGGGCCGAACGGCTTTGCCGATACGGTCGATGCCTGGGCGTCGTCCGAAGGCCTCAGCACCCGCATCGAAGTGGCGAACCTGTTGGCGGCAACCATGGCCGGTCGTCAGGTCGATCCGCGCCGCTTCGCGGCCGAACGATTGGGCGCGCTGCTCAATCCAGCCACCGCAGACGCCATCTCGCATGCCGCAACCAAAGCCCAAGGGCTTTCGATCGCCTTCCTGTCTCCCGAATTTCAGAGGCGCTGACCATGACCTGCGAAACCCTTTCTCCGTCCCGCCGCGCCGTGCTGGGCGTTTCCGGCGCCCTGTTCGCATGGGCCTTCATGCCGCGTTTCGCGCATGCGGCGGGCGGCCGCGATCCGCGCTTCGTCACCATCATCCTGCGCGGCGCGCTCGACGGGCTGACCGCCGTGCCGCCGCTGGGCGATCCGGACTACGCCGGCTTGCGCCAGACGATCGCGCTCTCCGCCACGGGTCCCAACGCCGCCCTGCCGCTGGACGGATTTTTCGCCCTGCACCCGTCGATGCCGAACTTTGCCAGGCTGTACGGCGCCGGCGAGGCAGCCGTCGTCCATGCCAGCGCAACCGCCTACCGCGACCGCTCGCATTTCGACGGGCAGGACGTGCTGGAGTCGGGCTATGCGATGCCGGGACGTACCGACTCCGGTTGGCTCAATCGGCTGCTGCAGGGCATGCCGCAGGGCGAAAACGTGGCGCCGCGTTCGCTCGACGCCGCACATGGCCTCGCGGTCGGCACCACCGCGCCGCTGGTCATCCGCGGCAAGGCGCCGCTGCTCGGCTGGGCCCCGGCGACGCTGAGGCCGGCCGACCCCGACCTGCCGAGCCGACTGATGGAGCTCTATCATCACACCGATCCGCTGCTGGCGCAGTTGTTGGCCGAGGACATCGCCACCGGCAAGATCGCTACCGGCCTCGACGTCAAGGCACGCGGCGGCCCGGGCGACCCGATGGGCATGCAGCAGATGGCGACGGGCGCCGCGCGGCTGCTGGCGCAGCCGGATGGGCCGCGCATCGCCGCCCTCGCCTTCGAAGGCTGGGACACCCACGCTCAGGAGATCGGCCGCCTGTCGCATCTGCTCACCGGTCTGGACGGGGCGCTTGCCGCCTTCGAGCGCGAACTCGGGCCGGCTTGGAAGGACACGGCGATCGTCGTCGCTACCGAATTCGGCCGCACCGCGCGGGTCAACGGCACCGATGGCACCGACCATGGCACCGGCACGACGGCATTCCTCGCCGGCGGCGCCATCAAGGGCGGCCGCATCATCGCCGACTGGCCCGGCTTGAAACAGCAGCAGCTTCGGGATGGTCGCGACCTTGCGGCGACCACCGATCTGCGCGCCGTCATCAAGGGGCTGGCGGTTGATCTGCTTGGCGTCGGCCCGGCGGCCCTGTCACGCGATGTCTTTCCGGGCTCGGACGGCGTTGCGCCGATGCGCGGTCTGATCGCGTGACCGCTGCCGACGCGATCAAGCGCTGACTGGGCTGGACGTACCGCCCCGCCCGGCGTTTCACTTCCGGTCCGCCCCCAAGACCTGTCGTTCGCTTGGCGGCATAGATCGATCAACGTCAATCGGTCGCCAGCGTGGCAATCGATCAAGCGTTGGAGCGTCACACAAATCCGGCACCGTTCGAACCGCTACCCGGCAACATTCCGCATGAACTCGTCGATCGATTCGCGGAGCGCATTCGACTGCATGGCAACCTCATGCGAGGCCGTATCCACGTCTTTCGCCGAATTGATGGTTGCGCCCACCGTTTCAGCTACGGTGCCGATATTCAGGTTGACGAGGCGGGTCCTGGTCGATGCTTCGGATATGCTCTTGGAGATCTCGACAGTAGCGGCACCTTGCTCTTCGACTGCGGCGGCAATAGCACTCGTGTAGCTGTTCACTTGATCCATCGTCGCGGCGATGTGTTTGATCGCGTCGACGGCAGTCTGTGTCTCCGACTGAATTCTCGACACTTGGGCAGCGATTTCTGTCGTGGCGGTGGCCGTCTGAGTAGCCAAATTCTTGACTTCGGACGCCACCACGGCGAAGCCCCTGCCTGCCTCCCCGGCCCGGGCTGCTTCGATGGTTGCGTTCAGCGCAAGAAGATTGGTCTGCGCCGCAATCGTCTGGATGAGAGTCACGACTTCGCCGATCTTTGACGCGGACTCGGCCAGTCTGGAAACCTTGGAATTGGCATCCTCGGTCGTCCTGGCCGCGTCTCCAACGATCGTCGACGTCCGACTGACCTGCTCGGTGATTTCATTGATGGACGATGCCAGTTCTTCGGCCGCGCTGGCGACGTTTTCGACGTTGTGCGCCGCCTGAAGCGAGGCATTGGCCGCCGCGTCCGCGTCTGTCGCTGTCTGGCGCGATGCCGCGTCGACGGACTTCGCGGTATTCGTCAACGCCGCCAAATGCGATGTGACTGCCGTCATGGAGACCGAGATCTCCGAGCGGAATTTCGCGATCGCCGCCTCCATTTCCAGCCGGCGACGGTCTTTGCGGGCTGCGTCGGCCTGCTGCTCCGCCAGCAGCTTGCGCCTCAGCAGCGCGGCATCGCGGAAGACTGCCACTGCGCGACCCATGTCGCCAAGTTCGGTCCTTCGATCGGCGTAGGGGATGGTCGTGTCAAGCTCATCGGCGGCGAGCCGGGTCATCGCCTTCGCCAGAATCGGGATCGGACGCACCAGGCGTTGCGACGCCCACAGCGACACCGGCAAAATCAGCAGGAGAACGACCACGGTGGCAGTCGCGACCTGGCTGATCATTCGGTTCGCGGACGCTGCGACATCCGCTCTGTCGACACCGGCAAAAATGATGCCGACCGGATGGCCATCGGCACTGACAACGGGTTGATAGACGGTGTAGTGCGGACGCCCCAAGATCGTCGCTTCGCCGGCATATTGCTGGCCGCTCTTGACGACCGCATAGGCGGGGCTGTCCTTGCCGAGGTATGTTCCAATGGCGCGGGAGCCATCGCTCTTCAAGATCGAGGTGGTGACACGCAGAAAATCGTCCTTCTGCTTATCATAGGCAAAGATCGTCGCAGCGCTCTGGGAGATATGCTTCGCCAAATCGATCGGATCATGATTGGTAATTTGTGGAATTGCGTCGGCAGTCACTTTGATAATCGATCCGTCCTTGCCCCACTCGATGTGAGCAGTCGGAATCTCCTTCTCTGCCAGCGCAGCAACGATCGCAATCGACGAGTGCTGGTGATTGATGGCGTCGTCGGCGACGTCCGCTGCCACCCTCCAGGAAATAACTCCAAACAAAATGGCTGCCGAAACGACGACGGAAGCAACGACCAAGAGAGAAATCGTTGCTCGTAACGTAAGATTGCGGAGCATTTTCATAAATCCCACAGTCAGAATTTGACTCATTTCTTCCGTAATAACTTTATGAAGTGTTAATTTGCATGAGTATGGTCGGCGTTAAATATTATTATAGTTCGGATTACGTACCTAGTCCCGATGCCGATCAGGCCACTGATGCGGGCAAAGCTGACGTTTCGCAATCATTGTATTCTACGCCCCTCTCCGATCCTGTCAGCACGATCAGGCTGAACGGTCGTCGCAGAGCCGTCCACAGCATCTGGTGGGCCGGCTCCGACATTTGAATTCGTCTCTCCCCGCGCGCTGGGACTCAAATGTCGAATTCGCTCCACTAGGGCCGACGCTTGCTCTGCACGTCAGGAAGAAGCGGAAGTGCGGTGCGTCTGTACGACCCCGCCACGCCGGATCTCGCCGGCGCAAAAAAGCGAAGGGCTCCCGTCGGATGTCGGGAGCCCTTCAGGGGGAGGGAGGACGCGTCTCGTTTGACCGCGTGTGCGCTCCGTCAGGCGGCGGCGAAGTCCTTGACGAAGGCTTCGACGGTGGTGCGCAGCTCGCCGGCCTGGCTCGACAGGCCGGTCGACAGGCTCATCAGCTGGGTCGAGGCCGAGCCGGTCATCTCGGCGGCCTGACCGA
>JARLIU010000261.1 GCA_031291595.1 Ancalomicrobiaceae bacterium
AGATCGAGGCCCGCATCGGCCAGATCAAGGCGCAGATCGAGGAGACCACCTCGGACTACGACCGCGAGAAGCTGCAGGAGCGTCTGGCCAAGCTGGCCGGCGGCGTTGCGGTGATCCGCGTCGGCGGCGCCACCGAAGTCGAAGTGAAGGAAAAGAAGGACCGCGTTGACGACGCGCTGCATGCCACCCGCGCCGCGGTCGAGGAAGGCGTGCTGCCGGGCGGCGGCGTGGCCCTGCTGCGTTCGGGCAAGGCTCTCGACAAGCTGAAGGCCGGCAATGACGACCAGAAGGTCGGCATCGACATCGTGCGCAAGGCGATCCAGTCGCCGGCGCGTCAGATCGCCATCAACGCCGGCGCCGAAGGTTCGATCGTTGTCGGCAAGATCCTCGATCACGACTCCGACGGCTACGGCTGGAACGCCCAGACCGGCGAATACGGCGACCTCTACAAGTTCGGCGTCATCGATCCGGCCAAGGTGGTGCGCTGCGCCCTGCAGGACGCCGCTTCGGTCGCCGCTCTGCTGGTGACCACGGAAGCCCTCATTGCCGAGAAGCCGAAGAAGGAAGGCGCCGGCCCTGCCATGCCTCCGGGCGGCGGCATGGGCGGCATGGACTTCTGATCTCGCGAGATCAGACAGTTCGACTGTCTCAAGACACGATTTTCTGGGGCGCGGAGCAATCCGCGCCCTTCGTGTTTAGGTACCCGCTAAAGGCCAAACCAGTCTGCCTTGCCCCCGGTAGAGCGGCCCGGCGCCAGAGGCCGATGACGAAGCCGCGCGCCGCAATTGGCTTCGATACCCGATACTGGGCGGGCGATGTCGTGCCACATTTTGTCAGACATGCAATGCTACAGTTTCGGTGAATTCGGATTCGCCGATCTCGATCGGGTTGCCCCAAATCTCTTTACTGCAGGCTTGGTACATGCCGCTGTCTCGTCGTTTGTTCATGCTGGCGAGCGCCAGCGCCCTCGCCTTTCCGGACGCCGCGTTCGCCGCCAGGCACCACCCGAGGCCCAAGAAGACCAGACAGTCGCCGAAAGTCGCGCCGACGCCGGTGGCCAAGTTGACCGGCAATCCGCTGAAGCTGCCGCCGCTCGTCGAGCCGAAGGCCGGCGAGACCTGGGAATTGACGGCGGCGACGGCGAGCCATGAATTCGTGGCCGGCAAGCCGGTCGACGTCGCCGGTTACGGCGGCACCTATCTCGGACCGGCGATTCGGTTGAAGCGCGGCGAGACCACCACCGCACGGCTCGCCAACACGCTGAACCGCCCGACCAACGTGCATTTCCATGGGCTGCTCGTCGACAGTGCCGCCGATGGGGCGCTCGCGAGCGTCGCGCCGGGCACCTCCTGGGAAACCTCGCTTGCTGTCGACCAGCCGGCGGCGACGCTGTGGTACCATGCCGCCTTGCGCGGCCAGATCGGCGCGGACCTCACCGACGGGCTCGCCGGCATGCTGATCGTCGAGGATCCGGCCGCGCCGGTGGCGGGCTTGCCCAATACCTATGGCGTCGACGATTTCCCGCTCATGCTGCAGGATGCGACGCTCGACGACGCCGGCCGGCCGGTCTACCAGCCCACGACGGAGGCGCGCGAGCATGGGGTGCGCGGCGACAGGATTCTCGTCAACGGCACGCTCGACGCGCTGGTCAAAGTGCCGCAGCGGCCGGTGCGGCTGCGCCTCGTCAACGCCGCCAAAGCCCGGGTATTCCGCATATTCCTCGACGACGAGCGCTCGTTCCAGCTGATCGCCACCGATGGCGGCTATCTCGCCGAACCGGCCGAGATCGATACGCTGGTGCTGGCGCCAGGCGAGCGGGTCGAGATCGTCATCGACTTCGCCGACGGCAGCGCTTCGATGATGTCGACGCCGGACGACCATGACCTTCGCCTCGGCGGCCGGGTGCAGCGGCTCAGCGACAAGCTCGACAAACCGTTCCGCATCATCGCCTTCGAGGCGGAGAAGGATGGCAAGCCGCATGTCGACGCGCCCGAGCGGTTGCCGGCGCCGCCGGCTCCCGTTCAGCCCGCCGACGCCAGGCGCCGCCGCTTCGTGCTCGACGTCGGCTGGCCGCAGCCCGGCCACGATGCCGGCGACGACGTCTCGTCTGACGTTCCCGGCAAGGAATCACGGCTGCCGGTCGTCGCGTCGAAGGCGGCCCTGCCGACCGGCACGCCAGGGCTTCCGGTCGCCACCATCAACAAATCGGTCTACGCCGCCGGCCGGATCAACGATGCCGTGACATTCGGCACGACCGAGCTTTGGGAGATCGTCGCGCCGGCGATGACGCTGCCCTTCCACGTTGCCGGGGTGCAGTTCCGCGTCATCAGCGAGGACGGCGGCCCGCCGCGCGCCTGGAACCGCGGGCCGAAGGACACGGTATTCGTCGAGACCAGCGTCGAACTTCTGGTGAGCTTCTCCCGCCATGCCTCGGCCGCACGGCCGTTCCTCTATGCCTCCGGCATCGCCGAGGAAGAGGACGCCGGCATGATGGGCGCCTTCACCGTCGAGTAGGCTTTCATCGCACCCGGTCCGGAACGCACGGCGGCGCGGCCGATCTCGACGCAGCGGACGGGCGAGCAACTCTCCACTGTCGACAGACTGTATGCCGTCGTGCATGGCAGGGGCGGCGCCAGTGGGTTTTGCGCCCGTCGTCAACCCTGCTAGCCTTCAGGCTCTATTGGCGAAACTCGGAGATTAGCGCATGCGCACGGATGCGATTGTGCTCGGAGCCGGCGCTGTCGGCGTTTCGGCAGCGGTGCACCTGCGGCAGAAGGGCCGCCAGGTGGTGCTCGTCGACCGGCGCGGTGCCGGCGAGGAGACCAGCTTCGGCAATGCCGGCATCATCGAGCGCGACCCGTACGTCCCCGTCGCTTTCCCGCGCGCGCTCGGCGACCTCGTCCGCTACGGCCTCAATCTGTCGCCGGCAGCGCACTACCACTTGAGCCACATGCCGAAAATCGCGCCCTGGCTGTGGGCGCTGCGCCGCAATACCGATACGGCCGGGATCGAGCGCTATGCGCGGCTGATCGCGCTCCTGACCGAGCGCGCCAATGCCGAGCACGAGCCGCTGATCATCGCGGCCAAGGCCGAGCGGTTCCTCAAGAAGGACGGCTGGTTCCGCTTCTATCGCACGGACAAGGGCTTTCGCGAGGCGCAGCAGCTGCACGACCTGGCGAGCCGGCACGGTTCGTCCTTCCGGATCATCAGTGCGGAGGAATTCCGGGAGATCGAGCCGGACATACTGGAAGTGCCGTACAAGGCGGTGCATTGGTCCGGATCGTGGACGATTTCCTCACCCGGCGGGCTCGTTGCCGCCTATGCCGATTATTTCCATTCGCTCGGCGGCGCGTTTCTCAGTGGCGATGCGCGCTCATTGCGGAAGACCGATACCGGCTGGGCGGTGACGACCGCAGCCGGCGTGGTCGAGGCGGATGATGTCGTCGTCGCGCTCGGGCCGTGGTCGGCAGATCTGCTGAAGCCGTTCGGGTTGACGCTGCCGCTCGCCGCCAAGCGCGGCTATCACCTGCATTTCGGCTCCAGGGACGGCGCGACGCTCAACCATACCGTCGTCGACGTGGAAAACGGCTATCTCATCGCGCCGATGGACAAGGGGATCAGGCTGACGACCGGCATCGAATTCGCGGACCGCGATGCCGCCCCGACGCCGGTGCAGGTGGAGCGGCTGAAGCCGGTGGCGAAGAAGCTGTTTCCGCTCGCCGAAGAGCGCGACGAGGCGCCGTGGATGGGAAGCCGCCCGGCGCTGCCGGATTCGCTACCGATCGTCGGTCCGGCACCGGGGCTGAACGGCCTATGGCTGGATTTCGGTCACGGACACTTGGGTTTGACGCTCGGACCGGTGACCGGCCGGCTGATCGCCGAACTCATCATCGGCGAGCCGCCGTCCGTCGACGTGACGCCCTACCGCGCCGAACGATTCCTCTGAACTCGGCCGGCTTTCGGCCGGCACGCGTTCGCCGGCCCGGCTTCGACCGACCGGACGTCTCGGCCGCGGCTGCCGGCTCAAACGTCGTCGAGCGGCAGGGAGTTGTTGTCCTTGATGTTCGAGACGACGATGTGCGACTGCACGTCGGAGACGAGGTTGCCGTCGAGCAGCTTGGTCCTGAGGAACGTGTCGTAGGTCTTCATGTCGCGGCTGACCACCTTAATGAGGTAGTCGACCGCGCCGGTGATGCGCTCGCAGGCCACCACCTCCGGCCAGTCGTGCACCATCCGGTCGAAGACGGCCATGTTCTCCTGGCTGGGCAGGCCGAGCTTGACGAACGTGTAGCTGGTGAAGCCGAGCCCCACCGCTTCGCGTTCGACGATCGCCGCGATCTGGCGGATGACGCCAGCATCCTTCATGCGCTTGATGCGGCGCCAGCACGGTGTTTGGCTCATGCCGGCGCGCTGAGCAATCTCCGCGATGGCGAGCGAGGCATCTTCCTGCAGGATACGAAGGATGCGGATATCCCCGGCATCGAGGGGAATTCTTTCGGCCATGGCTCACTATCCGGAAAATTCTTCAACAGAGTTAGCCGGATGACCGCAAAACTTCCACTCCCCAGCTGCGCATTGTCAGCGGGGCGTTATGCAGCAGCAGCTGGTCGCCGCCGGGCCTTACCGCCCTACTGACGACCGATAGCTCGGCAAACGGCGGACTCTCGGCGGCCACCATCAGTTCGACCGCCGCTTGGCCGCAAGTTCGCTCCAGCTTGGCAGCAGGTCGCCCGGCGCCGGCGATGCGGCGTGGATGCCGCGGGCGATGGCGCGGGCCAATACATTGGCCCCGGCAACCCCCAGTTCGACCAGGTCTGCGATGCCGGCAAGCGGCCGGTGGCCGGTCGCCAGTGCAAACACCAGATCGCCATCGAACGGCGTATGCGCCGGATAGAGCGCGCGGGCAAAGCCGTCGTGTGCCATCACCGCCAGCCGCTTCGCCTCCGGTTTGGACAGCACCGCGTCGGTGGCGACGATCGCAATCGTCGTGTTGGCGATGAGCGTCTCCGGACCGGGCCGGGCGACGCCTTTCAGCCGCAGCACGGTCGCATCCTCCGGCCACGGATGCGGGCAGCCGAGACCGCCAAATTCGCCGTCGATCTCGAACGGAGCGGCCCAGAAATGCAGTCCGTCGGCGACGAGGCCCGAACCGACGGCATTGACCGCGACGAGGGCCGCAACCGTGGTTCCATTCGCCAGCCGCATGGACGCCGTGCCAAGCCCGCCCTTGACGGTCGCCGTCGTCGCGCCGCAGCCGGCGCCGACGCTGCCCAGCTGGAACGGGCGGCTGGTTGCGGCCGCGGCAGCCGCAAACCCGAGGTCGCGATACGGCGAAAAGCGGCCCCAGGCCTTGTCGCCGCCGTTCAGGAGATCGAACAGGATGGCACCCGGCACGATCGGCACCAGCGCAGATCCGACGGCAAAGCCCCTGCCGCGGCCTGCGAGCCAGGCCTGGACGCCGCCCACCGCGTCGAGCCCGAAGGCGGAGCCGCCGGACAACACCAGCGCATCGACGTGGCTGACCGTCTGTTCGGGCGCGAGCAGGTCCGAATCGCGCGTTCCCGGCGCTCCGCCCATGACATGGATGGCGGCGACGGCCGGTTCATCGGCAATGACGGTGCTGACCCCGGACTTGAGCCTGGGGTCTTCGGCATGGCCGACGGTAAGGCCGGCTACGTCGAGAATGGAATTTTGCGGTCCGGGGCGCATCAGACAGCCGTCGCAATGTTGGGCATCGCAGATCCGATTGCTGCGCGACGCAGCCTATCATGCCGTTTCCGCCTGCCAAAAACAAACCGCCGCGGGGCTGTCCCGCGGCGGCTCGGATGAGGCTGATCGGTCGAACCGGATCAGTCGTTCTGGAAATAGGAGATCTTGCCGTCGTCGCCCTTCTTCCAGGTGTACCAGACGAAGTCGACGGAGGTGCGGTCACCCTTCTTGTCGTAGGCGATGTCGCCGATGACGGTGTGGAAGGTCTTGCCCGAGTGCATGACATCCTCGAGCTTCTTGACGTCGACGGACTTGGCTTCCTCGGCGGCCTGCTTGATGATCTGCACGCCGGCGTAGGAGTACAGCGTGTAGGCTTCCGGCTCGAACTTCTTGGCGCGGAACTTGGCAACGATGTCCTTGGCGGACGGGTTGTTGCGCGGATCCGGACCGAAGGTCATCAGCGTGCCGACGACGCCCGGGCCGCCGATGGTGGCGAACTCGGCGTCGGTGATGCCGTCGCCCGACAGCATCTGGATGTTGGAGCCCTGGTCACGCAGCTGGCGGATGATCAGGCCGCCTTCGGTATGCAGACCACCCCACATCAGGATATCGGCGCCGGAGGCCTTGATCTTGGAGACGAGAGCCGAATAGTCCTTCTCGCCGGTGGTGACGCCTTCGTAGAGAACTTCCTTGACGCCCGCGGCGGTCATGAAGCCCTTGGCGGCGTCGGCCAGTCCCTGGCCGTAGGTGGTCTTGTCGTGAACGATGGCGACCTTCTTGCCCTTGCCGGGGCCGGAGATCACGTAGTCGGCCCAAACCTTGCCCTGCTGGTCGTCACGGCCGCAGGTACGGAACACGTCCGGCAGGCCGCGCTCGGTGACCTTCGGATTGGTCGCCGACGGGGTGATCATGATCATGCCGTTCTCGGCGTAGACTTCGGAAGCCGGCATGGTCACGCCGGAGTTGAAGTGGCCGATCACGAACTTGACGCCGTCACCGACGAATTTGTTGGCGACCGAAACGCCCTGCTTGGGGTCCGACACGTCGTCGCCGATTTCCAGCACCAGCTTGTTGCCGAGGATGCCGCCCGCGGCATTGATGTCCTCGACCGCTTGCTCGACGCCGTTCTTCAACTGGGCGCCGAAGGCGGCGTTCGGGCCGGTGATCGGACCGGCAACGCCGATCTTGATGTCGGCAGCGCCGGCGATGCCGGCGAAGGCCAACGACGCAGCCAGCGCAACGCTGGTCAACAGAAGCTTCTTCATGAATCCTCTCCTCTCCACGAGACAAAAGAGCGCCCGGCTCTCTCGCCAACTCATCCGGGCGGGTGCTGCCGCCGCCCGAGACTCTCGAAAACCACGCGAAGCCCCAACTCTCGCAAGGGTCCGGCCAACGCGTGTCTGCCGTCCATTCGCGGTTCATCACTGCCCAGGAATCGGGCGGTGACCAAATCCAATTCGTGGCCGGCCCCGGGCGTCACCCGCGACCGCGGCATTCGGGCAAAGTCCACCTGCCCTTCTGCCTCAGAATTGGCACTGCCGCGCCTGCCGGCAATCATGCCCAGAATTTGCCCGTTGTCACGTCTGTTCCGGCAAAAACCAGCACAATTGGTAAAACTGTTAATGACAATCCGGCCCGTAAGGCTGGTTCAGGTACGCCGTTCCCAGCGAAGCGAGCCTTTTTTCTCGAACAGCCAGCGATACTGGCTCGCCATCTGGTCGGCCCGGGTAGCGGAATAGCTCCATCCCGCGATCAATTGCAGGATGATCTCGTCGAAGACAAAGTACTGCGGTGCGAGAAGCGTGCGCTGGAACAGCGCAAAATGCAGGAATCTGACTGCCAACCCGATGAGGATGCAATAGAATACCGTCTGCCGACGCGGCCGCCAGGTCTGCGCGTTGGCGCGGCCGGTGGCGCGTGCGGCAAAGCCGCCGATGATGACGGTGATGAACAGAAACTCCCAAACGTAGGTGCCGTTGGCCCCCTCGTAGATGCCGCCGGCGAAGAAGCCGGCTACCGTCTCGAGCGCCGTGCGCGCCGCCAAGACGTAATTCACGATCCTATCCATTGCCTGTCGCTGCCCCGTGCGAATTGGGTTCCGTGGGTCGGATCGGTCAGGGGAACCGGCGGGGTATCCGCGGCAGCCTCTTGGGACCGATCCGTCTCTCTTGTCAGCGTATTACCAAGTTCTGTTCACACCGCTCATCAAGCAACCGTACCGAGTCGCCTGCGACAACGTGTCCCATTGTATACCGGCAGCGTCCGTGCCGCCGGCATACGCCCAGCCGATCAGTGATGGCCGCCCTCGAGATAGGCGGCGCGCACCTCCGGACGGGCGAGCAACTCATGCCCGGTGCCGCTCATGGTGATGACGCCGTTGACCATCACGTAGCCGCGATGGGCGAGTTTCAGCGCATGAAAGGCGTTCTGCTCGACGAGGAACACCGTGAGGCCTTGGCTGCGGTTGAGTTCCTGGATGGCGTCGAAGATCTGCTTGACGATCAACGGTGCCAGGCCGAGCGACGGCTCGTCGAGCAGCAGCAGCTTCGGCCGCGACATCAGCGCGCGGGCAATCGCCAGCATCTGTTGCTCGCCGCCCGAAAGCGTGCCGCCGCGCTGGCTGACTCGCTCCTTCAGCCGCGGGAACAGGCGGAACACGCGTTCGAGATCCTCGTCGACGTGGGCAAGATTGTCGATCGAGGCGCCCATCTGCAGGTTTTCCATCACCGACATGCGCGGAAAGATGCGGCGACCTTCCGGCGACTGGGCGAGCCTCAGCCGGGCGATCAGGTGCGTCGGCATGCGGGTGATGTCGGTCGTCCCGTAGTGGATCGAGCCTTCGCGCGCCCGGGGGTTGCCGAAGATGGTCATCATCAGCGTCGACTTGCCGGCACCGTTGGCGCCGATCAAGGTGACGATCTCGCCCTCGTTGACGTCGAGATCGACGCCCTTCAGGGCAATGATGTTGCCGTAGAAGGTCTTCACGCCGCGGATGGTCAGTAGCGGCGTGGCCGTCTTGGGGCTCATCGCTGTCTCGTCGCTCACGGGCGAACCTCCGCTTCCACTGCATCGACCTCGGCTTCGGCCGCCGCGACCTCTTCGTCGTCGACGCCGAGATAGGCGGCGATGACGTGCGGATCGTTCTTGACGAAGGATGGCTCGCCGTCGGAGATCTTGGTGCCGTAGTCGAGCACCACGACATGGTCGGAGATCTCCATGACCACCGACATGTCGTGCTCGATCAGCAGGATCGAAGTGCCCTCGTGTTCGCGGATGGAATCCAGCAGTGCATTGAGTTCGAGACTTTCACGCGGGTTGAGCCCGGCCGCCGGTTCGTCGAGACAGAGCAGCACCGGTCTGGTGCACATGGCGCGGGCGATCTCCAGCCGGCGCTGAGCGCCATAGGGCAGATCGCCGGCCGGATCGTCGGCGCGGTCGGTGAGGTTGATCTTCTCCAGCCAGTACTTGGCGCGATCGACCGCGCCGCCCTCCGAGTCGGCATAGCTTTTGGTGCCGAGAATGCCGAGGATCGAGTAGCCGGAGGCGAGCATCAGCGCATTGTGCTGGGCGACAAGCAGGTTTTCCAGCACCGTCATGCCCGCGAACAGCCGGATATTCTGGAAGGTACGAGCGACCTTGGCCTCGCCCGAAACGCGGTAGTCCGGCAGGCGCTCCAGCAGGAACACGCTCGGCCGGCTGACGAAGGCGTCGCCGGAGATCGTCGCCGCTGCGATCTCGGCATCGATGTCGAGACGCGGATGAATGAGCGCCATGCGGCCTTCGGTCGGCTTGTAGAAGCCGGTGATGCAGTTGAACACCGTCGTCTTGCCGGCGCCGTTCGGGCCGATGAGCGCGGTAATGTCGCCGCGCCCGGCGGAAAACGTCAGGTCGTTCACCGCGATCAGGCCGCCGAAGCGCATGGTCAGGTGTTCGACTTTGAGGATCGGATCGGTTTCCCAGCGCATCAGCCGTGGCCCTCCTTGACGAGGGTACCGGAGACGGACTTGCGCGTTTTCAGGAACGCGGTGGGTTCGCGGGTGGAGATCAGCCCGCGGGGCTTCCAGAGCATGATGAGAACCATGGCGAGACCGAACAGCAGCGTCCGGTATTGGGTTGGATCGAAGCTTTCGCCAAAGATCTGTTTCAGGAAGTCGAGCTCGCGCATGAGCTCGAAGCCGCCGACCAGAACGATCGAGGCAATGACGACGCCGTAGAGGCTGCCCATGCCGCCAAGCACGACGATCGCCAGGATCTGCGCCGATTCCATGAAGGTGAAGCTTTCAGGCGAGATGAAGCCCTGGCGCGCGGCGAAGAACGAGCCGGCGAAGCCGCCGAACATGGCGCCGAGCGCGAAGGCCGTCAGCTTGGTCGTCGTGGTATTGATGCCGAGCGAGCGGCAGGCGATCTCGTCCTCGCGCAACGCTTCCCAGGCCCGTCCGACCGGCAGGCGCCGCAGGCGAAGCGTGACGAAGGCGGTGATCAATGCCAGGAACAGGATGACGTAGAACAGGAAGATGGTGCGGTAGATCGGCGAGAACTCCATCTGGAAGGTCATCCACCAACTGTCCGGCTTGGCGCCGATCAGCGATCCGAACCATGGGATGAAGCCGTTCACCTTGGCGACGAAACCGTCGTCGTTGGCCGTGAAAGGAACTCCGAACAGGGTCGGCCGCGGAATGCCGGAGATGCCGGCATAGCCGTTGGTGAAGTCGACCCAGTTGATCAGGATGAGGCGGATGATTTCGCCGAAGGCCATGGTGACGATGGCCAGATAGTCGCCGCGCAGACGCAGCACCGGGAAGCCGAGGATGATGCCCCAGCAGGCGGCGAGCATGCCGGCCAACGGCAACAGCACCCAGAACGACAGGCCGAAGTTCTTGGCTAAGAGCGCGTAGGAATAGGCCCCGACCGCGTAGAAGGCGACGTAGCCGAGGTCGAGCAACCCGGCGAGGCCGACGACGATGTTCAGACCCCAGCCCAGCATCACGTAGATGAGGATCTGGATGCCGAAGTTGTCGATCCACTTGATCGACCCGCCGGGACCGAGGGAGTCGAGCATCACCAGCGGATAGGCGATCACCGCGCCGATGAGGATCGGCGGCAGGATGGTGGCGAGACCGCGGCCGACGACCGCCGATCCCGGCGCCGCGCTGGCGCCCTTGGCCGTCAATCCGGCGACGACGACGAGCAACAGGAACAGCCCGACCAGGATATGGAAGGCTCCGACCGTGACCGCCTCGGCTGCAATGCGGGCGAGGAGGCTCGGGGTGCCGCCATCGCTGCCGAGCGTAATGGCGATCGAGCGGACGACGAGGTCGCCGAAGCCGGCGACGTATCCGTTGGCCGTGGAAAATCCGCCGACGGCCATGCCGGCACCGCCCAGCACCAGCAGCGCGACGCCGCCGAAGAGGGCGGTCAGCAACTTCAGTGCGCCCGGCAGCAAGAAGACGAAGCGCGAGGTGGCGATCAGCAGAACGAAGCAGATGAGCAGCGCCGGCCGTGCCGCCAGCACCAGCTTGTTGTCCATGTTCTGCACGGCCTGCAGCCCGATGAACGGACCGATGATGCCGATGGAGATGAGACCGGCTATGAGGCCGCCTTCGAGCGCCGGCTTCAGGAGCCCGGGCTCGGCAGTCTTGACACTTGCGTCCGTCATCGTCAGACCTTCTCGACTTCGGGTTTGCCGAGGATGCCCTGAGGCATGAAGATGAGCACCACGACCAGGATCGAGAAGGCTGCGACGTCCTTGTAGTCAATGGTGAAATAGGCCGACCAGAAGGTCTCTATCAGCCCGATGAGCAGGCCGCCGATGACGGCGCCCGGCAAGGATCCGATGCCGCCGAGCACGGCCGCGGTAAAGGCTTTGACGCCCGGCGTGAAGCCGTCGGAAAACGACACCACGCCATAGTAGAGCAGGTACATCGTGCCGGCGACGGCGGCGAGCGCGGCGCCCATCACGAAGGTCAGCGAGATCGTCTTGTCGACGTCGACGCCCAACAGCGCGGCCATCTTGCGATCCTGCTCGCACGCTCGTTGCGCACGACCCAGCGGCGTCCGCTGCACCACGTACCAGAAGCACGCCAGCAGCACGGCGGTGACCAGCCAGATGGCGATCTGCTTGAAGGAAATGTTGACGTCGTAGTTGGCCCCCTTCATCACCGTGAAGACGTCGGTCAGCATCGGCGGGGTCGGCTTGTTGCGCGGCCCCTGCGCCACCTGCACGAAATTCGACAGGAAGATCGACATGCCGATCGCCGAGATGAGCGGCGCCAGGCGGAACGATCCGCGCAACGGACGATAGGCGATGCGCTCGATCGCCCAGTTCCACAACGACGTCACGATCATCGCCGCGACCAGACAGATCAGCAGCGTGACGACGATCCACACCGATCCCGCGATGATGCCGATTGCCGCCAGAAAGGTGGTGACGAGCAGGAAGGTGATCAACGCAACGAAGGCAGACAGCATGAAGACGTCGCCGTGGGCGAAGTTGACCATGCCGATGATGCCGAAGACCATCGTGTATCCGATGGCGATGAGCCCATATATCGAGCCGAGCGTGATCCCGTTGATTAGCTGTTGAACGAATACTTCCATCCGTGCCCCGATGCTCCCGACGCCTACGTCGTTACTCCTAGTTTCCGTCCGGCAGTGCCCGACAGCAGCGAGGGTCTTTGAGCCCTCATGGTTGCAATGCTTACCAAGGGGTTTTCGGTCCGGCAATTCCTGCCGTCAAATGCCGGTCATAAAAGATCAATTTTCCGATTTTGGCGAGAAAGCCGGATAATTTATCCTAGACGGCTGATGGCGTCTGCAAGCTTGTTAGGACGGTTGCTGCATTCGCAGGCATGCCCCGCGCGCGCCTTTCCTAGACAAGTCAGGTTCTTGCCTCAATCCGACACCAGTCGATTTTGTCGCGCGCGGGTCGTGTCGACAGGTTGCGCACCGGTGCGCCGCCGGCACGCACGACTGGGTCGTCCGGCGCAATCAACGGGAGATGCGCGCCTTCGATTCACAGCCCATAATACACATCATTGGCCGATTTTCCGACCAACGACCATTTGCCGACCGGGATCGGGGCCTGTAGTCATTAACGCGGATAAAAATTCCGCCAACGGGAGTGAATGCCGATGACGTCGACCGAGACCGGCCGCAGGCCGCTGCCGGGTAGCATCGACGAGACCATGTCGCTGCTGGAGGAAGCGGGCTATGTCGCCGACCGGGCGCTGGCGACCGTGCTGCATCTGTCGCTCAAGATGAAGCGGCCGCTGTTCCTCGAAGGCGAAGCGGGCGTCGGCAAGACCGAAATCGCCAAGGTGCTATCGAAGACGCTGCGCCGCCGTCTGGTGCGGCTGCAGTGCTACGAGGGGCTGGACATTTCGTCGGCGGTCTACGAGTGGAACTACCCGGCGCAGATGATCGAAATCCGCATGGCGGAAGCGGCCGGCGGCGTCGACCGCGACGAACTGGCGTCCGGCATCTTTTCCGAGCGGTTTCTGATCAAGCGTCCGGTACTGCAGGCGCTCGAGCCGGATCTCGCCGGCGCGCCGGTGTTTCTGGTCGACGAACTCGACCGCGCCGACGAAGCGTTCGAGGCCTTCCTGTTGGAAGTCTTGGCTGAGGCGCAGATCACCATTCCCGAGCTCGGCACCATTCGCGCCGCCGAGCCGCCGATCGTCATCATCACCACCAACCGCACCCGGGAGATCCACGACGCGCTGAAGCGCCGCTGCCTCTACCACTGGATCGACTATCCGGACGCCGAGCGCGAGCGCAAGATCATGCGCACGCGGCTTCCCGGCGTGGCCGAACGGCTGTCGGCGGAAGTGGTCGCCTTCGTGCAAAGACTGAGGACGATGGAACTGTTCAAGTCGCCGGGCGTCGCCGAGACGCTCGACTGGGCCACTGCCCTGACCGAACTCGACCAGATGGCGCTCGATCCGACCGTCGTCTCCGACACGCTCGGCGTCTTGCTGAAATACCAGGACGATATCCAGCGCATCCAGGGATCGGAGGCGCGGCGAATCGTCGAGGACGTCCGACGCGAACTGTCGCAAGCCTGAGGGGCGGACCATGAGCGAGCATCCGGCCGGCGCGGCCCTGCCCGAAGGCGCTTCCCCCGCGGCGGGTCGCCCTGGTCCCGCGCCCGGCGGCAGGTTCGCCGACAATATCGTCTATTTCGCCCGCGTGTTGCGCGATGCCGGGCTCCCCGTCGGTCCGGCGGCGGTGATCGATGCGATCGCCGCGGTCGAGGTCGCCGGCCTTGCGTCGCGGCAGGACCTGTATTGGACGCTGCACGCGGTGTTCGTGTCGAAGCGCGAACATCACGCCGTCTACGACGAGGCATTCCGCATCTATTGGCGCAACCGTCAGTTGGTCGAGAAGCTCATTGCCATGCTGTCGCCGCTCGCCCGGCCCGAAAAGTCGCCGGACAAGCCCAAAGCCGGCGCCGCCCGAGTCAACAAGGCGCTGTCGTCCGGCAACGAACCGGTGCGCGAGGTCGAACGGCCCGAGGTGGAGATCGACGCGCGCTTCACCGTGTCCGACCGCGAGATCCTGCGAAACAAGGACTTCGCCCAGATGAGTGCGGCCGAGATCGCGGCCGCCAAGGCGGAACTGGCGCGCCTGATGCTGCCCGAGGACCGGATGCGGCTGCGCCGCCTGAAACCCAAGGCGTCCGGGCGGCTCATTGACCCGCGCGCGACATTCCGGGCGACGTTGCGCGCTGGCGGCGAGATCATCCGGCTCGAGCACCGCGACCGCCGCGAGATGCATCCGCCGATCGTCGCGCTCCTGGACATCTCCGGCTCGATGAGCCAGTACAGCCGCGTCTTTCTGCACTTCCTGCATGCGCTCACCGAACGGCGGCGGCGGGTGACGACCTTCCTGTTCGGCACCCGGCTCACCAATGTCACGCGGCAATTGCGCATGAAGGATCCGGACGAGGCGCTCGACGCGACCTCGGAGTTCGTCGCCGACTGGGCCGGCGGCACCCGGATCGCCACGGCGATCTCGACCTTCAACCGCGTCTGGTCGCGCCGCGTCATGGGCCAGGGGCCGATCGTCTTATTGATCACCGACGGGCTCGAACGCGATTCGGACGAGGACCTCGCGCAGGCGATGGACCGGCTGAACCGCTCCTGCCGGCGGCTGATCTGGCTCAATCCCCTCCTCCGCTTCGACGGCTTCGAAGCCAAGGCGCGGGGCATCCGCATCATGCTGCCGCACGTCGACGAATTCCGCTCGGTGCACAATCTCGACAGCATCGCCGCCCTGTGCCGCGCGATCTCCGGCGGCGAGCGGCGGGAGAGGATGGA
>JARLIU010000262.1 GCA_031291595.1 Ancalomicrobiaceae bacterium
ACATCGACCGGCATGCGCGCCCGGAACTCCTCGAAAAACGCCTCGTCGGACCAGTCCTCCACCCGGTCGGTCAGCGGCACCTGCACGTAGTAGCGCGACAGGCTGGCGTTGCGCATTGAGGCGAGTGCGAAGCCGCGCTCATGCCGGGCGTAGATGAGTTCGCCGCAAACCGGCGGCGTACGGGTGAGGATGCCGAGCCAGCCGAACGGATAGACCTTCTCGAACTCGCGCCGGGTAGACGCGGGGATCGTCGGCCGGCTGACGCCATGGAATCCGTCGCAGCCGGCAATGAAATCGGCGTTCAGCACGTGCCTCGCGCCATTCTTCAAATACGTGACGGAAGGCGTTGGGCTGACGACATCATTGAGCATGACGCCCTCGACCTCGTGGACGATCGTGGCTCCCAACGCGGCCTGGGCGTCGTACAGGTCTTTGGTGATCTCGGTCTGGCCGTACACCATCACCCGTTTGCCCGAGGCCTCGACGAAATCGATGCGGAACAGTCGCCCGTCGGCCGAGATGCGGCAGCCGTCGTGCGGGATGCCCTCGCGATCCATGCGCTCGCCGGCACCGGACTCGCGAATGAGCTCGACTGCGCCCCACTCGATCACGCCGGCACGGATACGCGACAGCACGTGCTCGCGCGAGCGCAATTCGAGCACGACCGTGGAAATCCCCGCCCTGTTGAGAAGCTGGGAGAGCAGCAGACCGGACGGGCCGCCGCCGATGATCGCTACCTGGGTGCGCATGAAATCCTCCCGTTGCCTTGATTGGGGATTTTACGGAGGATGGCGCCGCGAGGAATGGACTAAGCGGGAGATCGTTGGTACTTTTCGGCCATGCGATCCCATGCCCAAGCCATCCCCGCCTGGCAGCTCTACGGCGAAGCCGGCCCGTTCCCCGATGTCCTGCACATCGAGCGCATCGTCGATCGTGCCTCGGGCCTCGACTGGACCATCGCGCCGCACCGGCATCTGCAGTTGCACCAGCTGTTCCTGTTTCTCGGCGGCGACATCAGACTGTCGGCCGATGGCGCTCCGTTGCCGGTGACGCCGCCGGCGCTGGTCAATGTGCCGCGCGGCGTCGTGCATGAATTCACTTTTTCCGCCGGCACCGACGGCTATGTGCTGACCCTGCCGGCGAGCGATTTCCCCGAGCTGTTCGGGCCCGGTGCCGAGCCGGCCGCTGCCGCCGGCAACCAGTTCGTCGTCACCCCAGCCGCGGAGCTGATTGCCGCATTCGGACATCTCGCCGACGGTTACGGCCGGCCGGGGAAGCTGCGACGCTCCCGCATGCGGGCGCAAGCCGCGCTGATCCTCTGCGCCGCGCTCGATTTGCATGATGCCGGGGCGGCTGGCGGCGACGGGCCGGACGCCGATGTACGCATGCGCGCCTTCGCCGGGTTGGTGGCGGAGACATTGCGCGAGCGCAGAAGCATCGAGGCTTACGCCGGTTCGCTCGGCCTGTCGGCGCGCCAGTTGCGGCGGCTGTGTCTGAAGGCGACGGGCCTGACGCCGCAAGGCTTCGTCGAACAGCAATTGGTGCGCGAGGCGTGCCGCATGCTCGCCTACACGCGCGAGTCGGTGCAGGGCGTGGGTTTCAGTCTCGGCTTCGATGATCCGGCCTATTTCAGTCGCTTCTTCCAGCGCGGCACCGGACTGGCGCCGTCGGCCTACCGCGCGCGGCTGGACGGGCCATGGAGCGGAGCCGACAGCCGCCCGTCCGGCCTGCCGCGTGCCGCCGAATAGGCTGACCCAACCGACATCCGTGCGTCGGGGTCAGTGCATCGCAGCAACGCCGAGCGTGCGTTCGATCGTTTCGGGCGAGGCCTTCAGCTCCGAGGCGTCGCCCGACCAGACGATGCGGCCGCGCTCCAGGATGATGATGCGTTCGGCGAAGTCGATGGCACGGCCGATCTGCTGCTCGATCAACAGGATGGTCATGCGGTCTGACCGTGCGAGCGCTTCGAGCGCCGCCATCACCTGATCGCAGATGACCGGGGCGAGGCCTTCGAGCGGTTCGTCGAGCAGGAGGCAGGTCGGCTCGCCGAGGATGGCGCGGGCGACCGACAGCATCTGCTGCTCGCCTCCGGACAGGTGTCCGCCCATGTTGCCGCGCCGTTCGGCCAACCTCGGAAACAGGGTGTAGGCCTCATCGAGCGCCGAGCGCGGTCGCCGCTTCAGCCCGGCGAGCAGGTTTTCCTCGACCGTCAGCGAGCGGAAGATATCGCGGGTCTGCGGTACCAGCCCGAGGCCCGAAAGCGCGCGGTCGAAGGTCTTGGCGCGGGACAGGTCACGTTCGCCGAGGAAGATCGAACCGGCGCGCCGGCGCGCGATGCCGGTCAACCCCGAGAAAAGCGTCGTCTTGCCCACCCCGTTGCGTCCCAAGACGGCGAGACGGCCGCCGGCCGGCACGTCGAACGACACGTCCTCGACGATCACCGTATCGCCCCAGCCGGCAACGAGGCCGGAAACCTGCAGCCCCTCAGCGGCCATGCGGCTCGTCCTCCCGTCCGTAGGCGCCGAGATAGGCGGCGCGCACCCGCTCGTCGCTGACGATCTCGGCCGGCGTGCCGGCGAAGATGACGTGGCCGGCGGCGAGCACCACCACGCGCTTGGCGAAGCGGAAGACCAGGTCCATGTCGTGCTCGATCATCAACACGGCGATGTCGCCGGGCAGCGCCTCGACCACGTCGAGAGTGCGGCCGGCATCGCGCGTCGGCACCCCGGCCGCCGGCTCGTCGAGCAGCAGCACCTTCGGCTTCAGCGCCAGCGACATGGCAAGGTCGGTCAGCCGCTGTTGGCCGTAGGAGATCTCGTCGACGCGGGCATCGGCGATGTCGGCGAGCCCGAGACGCTCGATCAGTTCGGCCGCTTCATGTGCAACGTCGGCCATGCGGCCGATCGATGCGAACAACCGGTTGGTGCGTTTCAGCCGCTGCAACAGCGCCAGTTCGATGTGCTCGCGCACGCTCAATCCATGAAACAGCCGCGACACCTGGAACGAGCGCACGAGGCCGCGCCGCGCCCGCTGCACGTCGGATAGCCGCGTGATGTCCTCGCCGGCAAGGCTGATGCTGCCCGCCGAGGGCGACAGCAGGCCGGAGACGAGGTTGACGAACGTGGTCTTGCCGGCGCCGTTCGGCCCGATCAGCGCCACCCGGTCGCCGCGGGCGAGCGTCAGGTTGATGCCGCTGGCGACGGTCAGTCCACCGAAGGCCTTCGACAGGCCTTCGACCGCGAGCGCCGGCGGGAAAGTCGCGGGCGCGGGCAGGTGGACGCCGGCGGCGGCGAGGGGGAGGGCGGTCATCGCTTCTCTGCCTTGAGCCCGGTGATGACGATGAGCCGCTTCAGTTCGTGTCCGAGGCTTGACAGCCCGCGCGGCACGAACAACACGACGACGACGAGGAGCACGCCGACGATGATCAGCCAGTGGAACGGATTGGCGGTCGAGACGATCTGCTCGAAGCCCATGAACGCGGCCGTGCCGAACACGGCGCCGAACAGCGAGCCGGAGCCGCCCAGCACCAGCATCACCAGCGCCATGGCCGAGCGTTCGAATGACACGCCGTCGAGGCCCACCACCCCCGCCGAGATCGCCTCGATCGCCCCGCCCATGCCGGCGACCGTGCCGGAGAGGGTGAAGGTGACCAGCAGCGCCGGCATCACCGCCGCGCCGAGCGTCCTCACCCGGCCGGGATCGCGGCCGATCGCCCTGAGCTTCAGCCCGAACGGCGAGCGGACGATGGCGCACAGCACGGCAAGGGTGGCGAGAAGCACGACGAGCGAAAACACGAAACCGGTGTGGCCGTAGAGGTCGAACTTGAACATCCCGAGGACCGGTGCCGCTTCGATGCCGGCGAGCCCGTCCGAACCGCCGGTGATGTCGGAGAGCTTGTTGGCCGCCTCGTGCACCAGCTGCACCAGCGCAATGGTGAGGACGAGCTGCGCCAGCCCGCGCGACCTGAGCACCACCGCGCCGAACACCAGCCCGGCAGCGGCTCCGGCCAGTCCGCCGACGACGACCATCAGGATCGGCTCGCCGACGCCGTAGAGATTGGCGTTGGCGGCGGCATAGGCGCCGATGCCGAACAGCGCCGCCTGACCGAGCGTGGCGATGCCGGCATAGCCGGTGATCAGGTCGAGCGAAACGACGAGAAAAGCGGCGGAGACGACGCGTGTCATCAGCCCGAGGTCGTTGGGAAACACGACATAGGCGGCGAGTCCGGCGAGCGCCACGGCTGCCAGTTTGACGAGGTCGCCCCGGATCGGCGACGGACGGGCGTTCACTGCACCTGCGCTCAAGGCTGGGATCTCACCATGCTGCCAGTCATGCGGCGCGCCGCATGAGCCCGTTCGGGGCGAGTTCGACGATGAGGATCACCGCCAGATAGGTGAAGAATGTGCCGTAGCTGGGGAAGAGGTACCGCCCGGCGGTATCGACGAGGCCGATGAGGAGCGAAGCCGCCAGGGCGCCCACCGTCGAGCCGGCACCACCGACCGAGACGACGACGAGGAAGGTGACCATGTACCTGAGGGCATAGGTCGGCTCGATCGGCATCAGCTCGGCGCCGGCGATGCCGCCGAACGCGGCGAGCGCCACGGCCAGCGCGAAGGTGACGAGATAGAGCCGGTCGGTGCGGATGCCGAGCGCCGCCGCCATGTCGGCGTTGTCGACGGCAGCGCGCAGCCGGACGCCGAAATCCGACTTCTCCATGACCAGCCACAGTCCGGCGGCGATGGCGAGCCCGACTACGATCAGCAGCAGCCGGTGCACCGCCATCGTGTGGCCGAGGAGATCGACTGTGCCGTGCAAGGCCGGCGGCAACGGGATCGGCTTGATGGTCGGCCCGAACACCGCATTGACGATGCCGATGACCGCAAAGGCGATGCCGATGGTCATCAATACCTGCTTCAGCGGATCGGTGCCGCCGTACACCCGGCGGAACAGTCCGAATTCCAGCGGCAGCGCCACGACGACGGTCGCCACCACGGCGACGGGCACGGCGATACCGTAGGGCAGGCCGAGCTGGCGGATGGCATAGGACGCGATATAGCCGCCGACCATGGCGAAGGCGCCATGCGCCAGATTGATCACCCGCATCAGCCCCATCATCACCGAAAGCCCGATGGAGATGATGAACAGCAGCATGCCGTAGGCAAGAGCATCGAGCCCAATGCCGATGACCATATCCATCGTCTGCTCCAAAGCCAGGACGTCGGCGGCCGGAGAACCGGCGATCAACTCATCGGCAGCCAGGGTATCGGCGCTCCGCTGGTCCGCCGCCCGCCCGGTCTGCCGCGCCGTCTACCTTAGCGCGAATGCTGGCGCCAAGGGACCGATATGCTGCGCTGGGACGCCGAATTTCTCCGCCCGCGCCGGCTCACGCGATTCCCGGAGTTCGGCAGTTCCGGCAACGATCCGGCGGAGCTTTTTTCCGCGCGACGCCAACCGGCTTTGCCTCCGGAACTGCCAGAGATAACGAGACCGTCAGTTCCGCATGTCCATGACGCGCCGAATTATCGCCAATGCTACTTCACCAGGCCCCAGTCGGGCTGGTCGGGGAAGCTGGCGATCTCCTTGTTGACCAGCCTGCCGTTCTCCTTGGTCACTTCGCGCAGGTAGATGGTCTGGGTGACGTTGCGCGTCTCGGGGTCGATCTTCACCGGCCCGCGCGGGCTCTCCCAGGCCATGCCGAGCACCGACTGCACAGCCTTCTTCGCATCCTGCTTGCCGGCGGTCGCCTCGATCATCGCGTAGATGACGTGCGTGCCGTCATAGGCCGCAACGGCCGGGAACGACAGTTCGTCAGCATTGCCGATCGCCTTGGTGGCGGCGGCGACGAAGTCCTTGTTGAGCTGGCTGTCGTGGACCAGCGAGTAGTGATAGGTGGTGCGGATGCCGATGGCCGCGTCGCCGACCGCCTGCAGCCCGGATTCCTCGGTCACGTCGCCGGTCGCCATCAGCTTGATGCCCTTCTCCTTCAACCCGCTCTCGACGTAGGCCTTGGCGTAGCCGACGGTTGCCGGCCCCGAGGGCAGGAAGGCGAACACGGCTTCGGCGCCGGAATCCTTCACCCGTTGCAGGAACGGCCCGAAGTCGGTCGCCGACAACGGCATCTTGATGGTCTCGACCACCTTGCCGCCGGCCGCCTCGAAGGTCGTGCGGAAGGCGGCCTCGGCGTCGTTGCCCGGGCCGTAATCGGTGACCGTGATGGCGATCTTCTTCAGCCCGTCCTTGGCCGCCTGTTTGGCGAGCGGCACGGTCGTCTGCCACAGCGTGAACGAGGTCCTGACGATCAGCGGGCTTTTCTGCGTGATCGACGAGGTGGCGGCATTGAAGATGACCAGCGGCACGTTGGCCTCTTCCAGCATCGGCGCGATCGCGAACGCCGACGGGGTCAGATAGACGCCGCCCAGATACTGCACCTTCTCCTTGATGATCAGGTCCTGCGCCACCGATTTGGCCGCGCCCGGATCCGGTCCGGCGAGATCGCGGTAGACGAATTCCACCTTGTTGCCGGCGACCGTATCGCCATGCGCCGCCACATAGGCCTCAACGCCGGCCTTGAAGTTCTTGCCGCCGAGCGCGAACGGCCCGGACAGCGGACCGATAATGCCGACCTTGATTGTCTCGGCGCCGGCGGGCGCGCCGGCAAAGAGCGTCAGGGCAACCGCCGCCGCTCCGATGCGCATGAGTTGTTGCAACATGGCACGTCCTCCCAAATGGTTCGTCCGTTCGCGGAACTGAGCGGTCGCGAGCGGCCCGATCGCACCGGCTCCGCGCCGCGGCAGAGCGCGAATGCTTGACGCAGGCGACGCCTATCCCTGACGTTTTCCTACGGCAATTCCCGAATGCCGTCAGGCACTATGAATCGATCGCTTGCGGAATCAAGTGACGCCATGCAACATTTGTGCGAATATCGCACCAGTCGTGCGATAACCGCGCAGACAAGATCCAGTGACCGAATCTGGCCGAGCGCGTGCGGGCTCTCCGAGGATGGGCAGGATGGCGACCAAATCCCGTGCAGCGTCTGCGGACCGGCCGCCGCGACCGCTCGGCGAGGGCCATCCCGACTTCGTCGCCGGCCTCGCCAAGGGCTTGCGGCTGATCGAGTGTTTCGACGACGAGCACGAGACGTTGACCGTCAGCCAGGCCGCCGACCTCGCCGGCCTGTCGCGCGCCTCGACGCGGCGCTGTCTGATGACGCTCGAACATCTCGGCTACGTCGTCTCCGACGCCGGGCGCTATCGGCTCGGCACCCGCACCCTCGGGCTCGGCGCCGCCTATCTCGTCGCCACGCCCTTGCCGCAACTGGTGCAGCCCTTCGTGGAAATCCTCGGCGAACGCGTGCAGGAGAGCTGCTCGGTGTCGATCCTCGAGGGCTCGGATATCGTCTACGTCGCCCGCTCGTCGCGCCGGCGCATCATGTCGGTCGGCATCGGGGTGGGCACGCGGCTGCCGGCCTATTGCACCTCGATGGGCCGGGTGCTGCTGTCCGCGCTCGGCTACGACGAGGCGCGCCGCCGGCTGGAGGCGAGCGACCGCCGCCGGCTGACCCAGACGACGGTGACCGGGATCGATGAATTGATGGCTGCCTTGGCCGAGGTGCGCGAACGCGGCTATTGCATTTCCAACCAGGAACTGGAGGTCGGTCTGGTGTCCATCGCCGTGCCGCTCGTCGATCAGCGCAACCGCACGCTCGCCGCCCTCAACATCGGCACCCAGGCGCAGCGCCTGCCCGCGGCGGACCTGCCGGTCAAGGTCCTGCCGCATCTGCTGGAAATGCAACGCAGTCTGCGACCGATCCTGCGCTGATGCGTCGCTGACGCGAATCGGTGGCGATCCCGGCGTAAGCCGCCGGCGGTTCCGAACGAGAGGGTGCCGGATTGCAATCGCAGATAGATCCATTGGTCCGGCTCCATCCCATGAATGGTCGATGAACACCCCGTTCAAGCCGCATCAACGGCGCCCGCGGTAAGGAAGTCAGCCCGCGACCCAACTCATGCCGCCGCTTCGCTTGACAGCTCGAGGGGGCTATGCAGACTGCCAATCCATTGCCCAATACGGCGTTTGAAACCATGCAGACAGTCGCGATCGAGGTCACCAACGAGCATCGCGTCCAGGCCCTGCGCCGTGCGTATCCCCTTCCTGTCACGATCGGTCGTGGCGGTACCTGCGATATTCAGCTCGATCCGGACAATCGCGCCATATCGCGCGTCCACGTCGAAATCGTCGAAGAGAACGGCCGCACGGTCCTCTACAATCGCGCCTCGAACGCCAATGCGACGCGCGTCGAGGGCCGCGGGCTGCAGCCCGGCGAGCGGGTGGAGATGCACACGGGCTATTCGATCAGCATCTTCGGTTACACGTTGAAGTTGATAGAGCCGGCGCACATCGGCATTGCCTTCGCCGACCGCATCACGCTGACGGTGACGAAGGAATTCCATCTGGTGCCCGGCAGTGCCGTGCTGGCCTACGAAGCGCCCGGCGGTCTCGTCGTCGAGCCGGCGGCGAACCTGTCGGAACTGAACACCGAGGCGCTCGGCGGCAGCCTGACGATGTTGTTCTATTTCGACGGCGAGCAGCCGACCCTGGCCATTCTCGCCAATCCGGCCCACACCGAAGTGCTGCTCGACCGTGGCATGATCCACCAGCAGGCGCTGTATTTGCGGCCGCTCGACACCATCGAATTCGGGACGACGCGCATCGAAGTGCTGAGCGTCGGTCAGCCGGGCATCGTCTGCGACAATCCCGGTTGCCGGGTGGTCAATGCGGCCGACGGCAGCGTGATCTGTCGGCTGTGCGGTTCGCCGCTCAGTGTCGGCGGACCCACGCTGCGGCAGCGGCGGATCTGACGGCGCTGCCATTCGGCCTGTCTGACGCGGCGGCCAAACGTGGTAGACTGCCGCCGCCGTCAGGTGGTCCGGGAGGAGGTCCGGGACGAGCGATGCGGCACCACGCCCGTCTCCGCTAGTGGAGCGAATTTGACATTTGAGTTCCACCGAGCTGCGCGGCCTCACTCGAATGTCAAATTCAAAGCTCCACTAGAATCAATGAATTGCTAGTGGTCCTGGGATTCCGACATTTGCGTATGAGCGCGCGGCACGTGGGATGCAAATGTCGGAATCGGACCACTAGGAGCGACGTCCGGACGCCGCGGCTGCGGTCGCAAGCGCCCTCGTGTGTGGTCGCCAGCGCCATGGAATCGCCGCGAGGCTGCGGCAATTTCCAAGGGGTATCAGGCGTTTCGGTATATTTCTCGGCCGCCGGCCGGTCGTTTTCGTCTATGAGGTTTGCGAAGGTGCGATGCTTCGACGTTCGCCGCTCCGCCCCTGCTGAGGCAGACGCCGGCCGGCCCGGTCGCGGCGGGATGTCCGCGCCGTCGGCGGCGATCCCGGCGCCGGTTTGGCAACGCCGGTGGTCATGGCCGGTCGGCATCGCCCTGTTGTTGGTCGCTGCCGCGGCTGCATCGGCTGCGGCGCAGGATGTCGGCGTGTTCCAACCGCGTTGCGGCGCCGTGGTGAAGTCCGGCGTCGACGTGGAGATCACCGCGCAATGCGACATCGGTCCGCTGTTCGCCGGCAAGATCGACCGCGTCGCCTACCAGAAGGACCATTCCAAGGAGCAGCCGGGCGAGGCGGTGTTCCAGCCCTTCCACGCCGCCGGCAAAGTCGCGGCCGTGCTGGTTGCCGTCGACCGTTCTGACCGCAAGCGCACCCGCACCGTCACCTTGGGGGCGTCGGACGCGCAACGGCTGATCGAGACCGCGCGCGTCGCCGGACCCAACGATCGCTTCGGGCTAGCCGCGATCGAGGGGGATCGGCTCGACGTCGTCGCGCCGATCGGTTCCAACCGCGACGACATCAGCCGTGCCGCCCAGAACATTCGCGCCGAAGGCGTCTCGGCCGATGGTACGCGCGCGCTGATCGATGCCATCAATCTGGTCGCCCAGGTCCCGGCCGACCGCCACATCCTGGTGCTCGCCTCCGACGGCAAGACCGAGGACAAGAACTATCTCGGCGACCCGGTGCTGGCCGCAGCGCGATCTGGCCATGTCACCATTGTCACGCTCGGCTACCGCGAACGCACCGGCGACGGGCCGGAACTTGGCTCGCTGAAGCAATTGGCGGCCGAAACCGGCGGCTACTACGCCGTGCCGCTGCTGCCGTCGAGCCGGCTCGATGATTCCGTCATCACGCGCTTCGGCCAATACGTCGGCTCCGGCGGCACGGCGAGCTTCCCGCTCGACAAGGCCGATCCGCGCGGCCGCTACATCATCAATCTGCAACTCGACGGCGGCGGGGTTCTCGCCGGCACCTATGTCGCGGAAGTCGCGCCGCCCGGCGCCGGCATCGCCAAGGTGCAGGCGAAGTCGCCAACGTCGAGCGCCACCGAACCGCCGAAGCCGACGAAGGCCCCGCCGCAGCTGGCCACCGGGCCGCAAGTCGCGCCGTCGTCGCCGCCCTTGCCCGTGCCGCCGCCGGTCTCCACGCCGGTCAAGGATGCGGTAGCCCCTACCGCTCCGGCAGCGGAGGCCGCGCCGCCGCGCACCGGCCAAGCCGATCTATTTGCCGAAATGCCGGCCCGTTTCCTCGAACTCTGGTCGACGCGGCCGGCGACGGTCGCCGGCGTCGGCGCCGGCGCCGTGCTGCTGCTCGTGTCGCTGATCGGCCTCGTCGTGCATCGCGCCCACCGGGTTCGCGTCTATGCCTGGCTGGAACTCACCCAGCCGCGCCCGACGCGCGTGCCGGTGACCTCGCCGGGCGTGCGGCTCGGCCGCCATTCCGACAACGACATCCGTTTCGACGACAAGAGCGTTCACCGCTACCATGCGGTGCTGGCGCGCGAGACGGCGACGGGCACTTTCGTGATTTCGGACGTGTCGCGCGATCAGGCGCGGTCCAATGGCATTCTGGTCAACGGCGAGCTCATTCACAGTAAGGCGACGCTCGCCGACGGCGACCTCGTCGAGCTTGGCGAAATTGCGTTCCGCTTTCATTATGCCTGAGACGGCGGCCGAACAAACGGCGGTTGGGGCAGCGCATTGACGACGACTGGACGGAAGCCGGATCGGGTCTCCCTGTCTGGCGGCAAAGGAGATGAGACCATGGCCGATGACCATCGCGAAGACGGGGACAACGAGGCGACGCGGATCATCCGTCGGCCCGGGCCCGCGCAGGTGCCGCTGCAGGTCGGCCAGCCGATCGGCGCGCCGCCGGTCGGCCCCGC
>JARLIU010000263.1 GCA_031291595.1 Ancalomicrobiaceae bacterium
ACCGTCTCATAGGCGATGCAGGTCGCTCCGCTCGCGATCAGGTCCTTGGTCTGCTCGGGATCGGGGGCGAGGTGGAGATAGGTGAACAGCAGCTGGCCGGCGGAGAGCTTCTTGCGCTCGACGGCGAGCGGCTCCTTGACCTTGATGATCATTTCCGCTTCGGCCCAGATCGTGTCGGCCGCAGCGATGATCGTCGCGCCAGCCTTCTCGTAGGCGGCGTCGGCAATGCCGATGCCCTGGCCGGCGCCGGCTTCGATCATCACGGTGTGGCCATGCGCCGTCAGTTCGCGCACGGAGGCCGGCACGAGACCGACGCGATCCTCATGATCCTTGATTTCCTTCGGTACACCGATGCGCATGACGGGCCTCCTGTCGGGGTGCTGCTGGCCTGTTGACGGTCGGCCGGAACGGAACGTCCGGCGTCGAACTATCTGCGAATGATGAGCCGTGCCGGGCACAATTTCCCGCCAAAGCGCAGCAGATTCAGCTATGTTGTTCGCAGAATATGAGTTGAACTCTGAAAATCATCGAATATTCTGCGACGATGCAATTGGATGATCGCGACCGCCAAATTCTCGCCGAACTGCAAACCAACGGCCGGCTCACCAACGCCGAACTAGCCGATAAGGTACACCTGTCGCCGTCCGCCTGTCTCAGGCGGGTGAACCTGTTGATGCAGGGCGATCTGGTGGCCGGCACGCACCTAGTGCTCGACCAGGCCGAGGCCGGGTTCACCGGCACCGCCTATGTGTCGATCACGCTCGCCAACCAGGATCGCGAGCGGCTCGACGCGTTCGAGGCCAAGGTCCGCCACATCGCGCAGATCCAGGAATGCTACCTGCTCGCCGGCCAGTCGGACTACCTCTTACGCGTCATCTTCCGCGACGTCGCCGACCTCGAGCGGCTGCATTCGGAGGTGCTGACGCGGCTGCCGGGCGTCGTCCGGGTGCAGTCGAACCTGACGCTCAGAACGGTCAAGCGGACGACGCGCGTGCCGGTGTGATCGGCCGCATCCGGCATGCCAGCTATGCAAAAGAGAAAATCATTCGATTCCATCGATCGAAATTAGAAAAATAATGCGTTGGATCGGTGGGCGCCGCACGTGGATTTTGGCGGGGTTCCAACCGAGAGCCCGCCATGACCGTTTCCGCCGATACGACCTCTGTCGCCTGTCCCGTGCCCGCTGCCTCACGCAGCGGGCTTTCCGCGTTGTCTGCGCTGATGCCCGGCCTGGGGCTTGCCGTTGCCGTGGCAGTCGCGGCCTATGCGCTGCGCTTCATTCCGGGCGTCGCCACGTTCAGCCCGATGATCCTGGCGATCCTGATCGGCGCCATCTGGCGCAACACCATCGGCACGCCGGAGAGCACGCGTGCCGGCATCTCCTTCTCGCTGAAGCGGCTGCTTCGGCTGGCGGTCATGCTCTTGGGCCTGCAGCTGACGCTTGCCCAAGTTGCCGAGGTCGGCGTCGCCGGCATGGCCGTCATCATTCTGACCCTGGTTTCCACCTTCCTCGCCACCAAATGGGTCGGCCGGCTGATGGGCGTCGAGCGCCAGCTCGCCGAGCTGATCGCGGCCGGCACATCGATCTGCGGCGCCTCGGCCATCGTCGCCACCAATTCGGTGACGGAGGCGGACGACGAGGACGTCGCCTATGCGGTTGCCTGCGTCACCGTGTTCGGCACCATCGCCATGTTCGTCTATCCGCTGCTGCAGCACGCGACCGGACTTGGAGCGCGCGGCTTCGGGCTGTGGGCCGGCGCGTCGATCCACGAGGTGGCGCAAGTGGTGGGAGCCGCCTTTGCCGGCGGCGATACTGCCGGCCAATTCGGCACGGTCGCCAAATTGTCGCGCGTGCTGATGCTGGCGCCGCTCGTCCTGAGCCTCGGGTTCGTCGCCCGGCGGAACAGCACGGGCGAAGGACCGGCTGCCAAGGTGCCGGTTCCCTGGTTCGTCGTCGGCTTTGTCGCCCTCGTCATCCTCAACAGCGTGATGCCGCTGCCGGCCTCGGCCCGACCCGTTGCCGGCGCGGTGACGACGTTCCTGCTGACGGTGGCGCTCGCCGCCATGGGACTCGAGACCCACGCGCGCCGGCTCCTGGCCAAGGGCATCCGGCCGTTCCTGCTGGGCGCCTTTGCAGCAGCGTTCATTGCCTGCACCAGCCTCGTGCTGATAAAGCTGCTGTGGGTCTAGCCGGCGAGCGGTCGTGCGGCACCTCGCCGCTGCCGCCGTCCCGGACGCCCATGACGCTCGAACAACTCCGCATCTTCATCGCCGTCGCCGAGCGCGAACACGTCACCGAGGCGGCGCGCGCGCTGCACCTGACCCAGTCGGCGACGAGCGCGGCAATCGCCGCTCTCGAGGAGCGGCATGCCACCAAGTTGTTTGATCGCATTGGCCGGCGGATCGTGCTGACCGCCGCGGGCCAGGCGTTCCTTGCCGAAGCCAAATCGGTGTTGGCGCGGGCGGCGGATGCCGAAGCGCTGCTCGCCGATCTCGCCGGGCTGAAGGCCGGCCGCCTGGCGCTCGCCGCCAGTCAGACCATCGGCAATTATTGGCTGGCCGGGCCGATCCACCGCTTCCACCAGCACTTTCCCGGCATTTCCGTCAGTCTGACCATCGCCAACACCGAGGTAGTCGCCCAGCAGGTGATCGACGGCATCGCCGACCTGGGATTGGTCGAGGGAGAGGTCGCCGATCCCGCGCTGATCATCGAGCCGGTGGGCGAGGACGAACTGGTGCTGGTGGTCAGGCCGGATCACCCTTGGGTCGCGGCGCCGCCGGTATTTCCCGCCGCCTTCGCCGAGGCCAAGTGGGTGGTGCGCGAGGCCGGTTCCGGCACGCGCTCGGTGTTCGAATCCATGCTGGCGCTGGACGGCATCGCGCCCGAGACACTGCACGTGACGCTGGAAATGCCGACGAATGAATCCGTGCGCAGCGCGGTCGAAGTGGGGGCGGGCGTGGCCGTGCTATCGCGGCTGGTCGCTGTCCGGGCGATCGAGTCGGGCCGGCTCAAGGCGCTCGATGCCGGCTTGCCGAAGCGGCCGTTCCTGGCGCTGCGCCATCGCGAGCGCTACCACACGCGCGCAGCGGCGGAATTCCTCGCCGGCCTGTCGGCGCCCGGCTGATTCGCTGACGTTCTTCATTCGACGCATATTCTCGTCCGAAAAGTCTGCAACTTTTCGGGAATATGCTTCACAGCCCCGCGACGTAGCGGATCGGGCTGCCATCGAAGAAGCGGGACAGCCGGAACTCCTTCGGATCGACGATCGGCGTCACCCCGGTCACCATGTCGGCGATCAGGTGGCCGGCGCCCGGGCCGATGCCGAAGCCGTGGCCGGAGAAGCCAGTGGCGACGACGAGGCCGGAGATCGCATCGACGCCGGAGATGATGGGAATGGCGTCCGGCATCACGTCGATGAAGCCGGCCCAGGCCTGCACCATGCGGGCATCGTTGAAGGCTGGATAGTGGATTTGCAGCCGCTTCAGCGCGCCGCGCAGGTACGGGATATCCGGCGCCGGATCGAGCACGCGGGTCTCCTCGTAGACCGAGATCCGGTCGTAGGGACGCGCCGCCGCCTCGCGCCATTCGGTGAAGAAGCGGCTGCCGAAGCGCATCTTCAGGTTGGCGTAGTCGGCCTTCAGTGCCGGAAGGTATTGGAAGAAGAAGCGGAACGAGTCCGGCACGACGTAGGCGATCGACGCCATGCCGCCCGCCACGGTGTAGCCGCCATCGAAGCGGCGGCGGAAGGCGTAGTTGCCGCCCCAGAAGGCCGGTTCCGGTGCGGCCTCGACCGGCGAGGTGCGCATCACGCTGGAACGGACCTTCAACTGCGGGATATCGATGCCGAGGTCAGCCAGGATCCGGCGCGTCCAGGCGCCGCCGGCGACGACGACGTTCGAGGTGGTGATGCGGCCGCGTTCGGTGACGGCGGCGATCACCTTGCCGCCGCCGAGTTCGATGCCGCGCACGGCGCAGTCGGTGAGGATGGTGGCGCCGGCACGCCGCGCCGCTTCGGCGATGGCGGGGGCCGCCTTCTGCGGTTCGGCGCGGCCGTCGTTGGGCGAATACAGCGCCGGCCGGGTGGGCGTCGCGCCGCCGGGCACCAGTTCTGCCACTTCGGCCGGGGTCAGCATGCGCTGGTCGATGCCGACGGCCCGGCCTTCGGCGATGCAGCGCTCGAAATAGGCCTCGTCGCCGTTTTCCGCGGCGGAGAACAGGATGCCGGTGATCTTGAAGCCGCAGGCGCCGCCGGTGCGCTCCTCGATCCCGGGCCACAGCTGCAGAGCCTCGCGGGCGAGTTCGTTCTCGCGCGGATCCCTGACCGCCTGCCGGCACCAGCCCCAATTGCGGCTCGACTGCTCGCCGCCGATATGGCCCTTTTCGGCGAGGACGACTTTCAGGCCGCGTTCGGCGAGGTAGAGCGCCGTCGATACCCCGATGATGCCGCCGCCGACGATGACGACGTCGGCTTCCTTCGGCACACGCGTATCGGACAGAACGGGTACGACTTGCGGTCCCATGATCATCCCCCCGCGGAACGGAACAGCCCTAGCTGACAATGTTCTAACGCCGGGATGGGCAAAGCGACAATCGTCGCCGGCGCAGGGCAGGGGAGGCGCCGGCAACGGGAGGGCCGTATTTGTTCTCAGTCGGTCAATGCCTTGTAGCGCACCGGCTTGTAGCCGCGGGCGAGCAGCACCGACAACGGATAGACGTTGCGGCAGACGCGGCCGTTGCATCCGCCCGTCGATGACTCCAGCACCTCGACCTTGCGGTCGGGGGTGA